>JBEAXB010000055.1:0-9187 GCA_041160045.1 Actinomycetota bacterium | reverse complement strand
TGGACGGGGCAGATTTCGTCACATGCTTTACATGTGGTGCATGCCCAGATTTCTTCCGATGTGATGCGCTCGAACAATGAGTTGGCATTGATCTTGATTTCACCATCGAGTGAAAGGGGAGGAGTCACTGAACCACCTGAGGCATGAGTTGCAGTTGCAGCCATGACTTCACCAGTCTTGAGGACGATTTCGCGAGGGTCGAGTGGCTTGCCTGTTGCGTGTGCAGGACACACGCTCGTGCAACGACCACACATGGTGCATGCATCGGTGTCGAGCAATTGCTTCCAGGTGAAATCCTCAACAACGGATGCACCGAAGCTCTCGAGTGATGTCTCGGTGAGGTTTGGCATGGCACGCATGGCGCCCTTCGGACGATCGCGATCTTTGAGGTACATGTTGAGCGGCGAGGTGAACATGTGGCGCAACATGGTGAGTGGCAACAAAGCAAGGAAGCCAACAAAACCAATGACGTGGGATACCCACATGATTTGATGCCAGAGTTCGAGGTTGTTCAGCGATGCACCATCAACAAGTTGTGACAACGGATAGCCAATGAAGGACCAGCTTTCGAACGACATGTCTTTTCCGCCGGCGGTGCTGACAGCGATGCGGAACATTTCGGCTCCGAAGCCGGTGAGGCCGATGAGCAACATCACACCAAGGATGATGCCGTGTTCTGCTTTTGTCTTGATGCGAATGCGGTATGGCTGTTGGACGTAGCGACGAATGATTGCCCACACGACACCGATGGTGAACATGAGACCTGCGAAGTCACCGACAAGGACATAGCCCTGGTACACGCCACCGTGAAGGAACTTGAGTGATTCGGGCAACTGGTGGTCTACTTCGAGAACTGTTGTTACGCCAAGCAAGATGAGGAAACCGAAGTACATCATCGAGTGCATGAGGCCAGCTGCACTGTCGCGCAACAATGTGCGCATGTATACGCCTGCGCGGTAATCAGCTAAACGGCGCTTTGCATTTTTCGGTGTGGTGCGACGACGGTCAGGTGCGCCACGTTCCCAGTTGCGCATGCGATCTGCGAATTGGAATGAACCCCAGATGAGCATGGCGGGAAGAATCGTGTAGAACGCGGCCTGGATGGGGCCGGGGATTCCTTCGAATACTTCACGAGACATCTCGGATGTTCCGTGCCACTTTGTGAACTGAGGAATGATTCCGGAGAACAAGGTGAACGTACCCATGCCGACGCCAATGGCGATCGATAACTGGTACGGGCGAAGGCGCTTGGCGCTCTTCTCTGTGCTGGCTGCGTTCGTGCTCATAACAGCCTCAACGCTAGTGCTCGTAGGGCTAACTACCCCGACTCGCAAGGCGATTCAAGGTGCGTGCGCTCGTGAAATCAGCCGTAGTGAGCGCGGTCGAGTTCGCGAACGCGGGTGGCAAGGGCTTTGAGCAACTTGCGTGAGATCACGGGGATGTTTTCGATGGCGTTCTTGAGGGCGCGCTCGGAGATAACGAGGAGACGAACATCGGTGTCGGCAATGACAGCAGCGGTACGTGGACCCTGATCGAGCAATGACAACTCGCCAATGACCGAACCGGCTTTTGCGGTGCTGATCTTCTTGCCGTTGCGCTTCACAGTGGCCGAGCCCTCGAGAATGACGTAGGCCTCGCGACCTGCTTGGCCCTGATCCATGATGATGGTCCCGGCCTTCAACACACGCTCGCTCGAGTTCTTGACAACAAGGCCAAGTTCTTTTGCGGAGCACTCTGAAAAGAGTGCGATGTTGCGGAGGTGATCAACGGTTGTCTTGGTGCTTGCCATACCCAAGAGTGTAGGCGCTGTGCCCACGGGCATTTACCAGTGGAGCTATTTGCCCTTTGCTTGGTTTGCCACAGCATCTGCTGCAGCCTGAATTGCATCGGCATCACCGAGGTATGTGACCTCTTTAATAGCGAGCGAATCATCAAGCTTGTACAAGCGGGGCACGCCGGTCGGAATGTTCAATTCGGCAATATCTGCAGGCGAGATGCCCTCAAGAGCCATCACCAATGCCCGCAAAGAATTTCCGTGCGCAACAACCAGAACGTTCATACCCAGGCGTAATTGAGGCACCACCGTTTCGTGGAAATGAGGCACCGTGCGGTCGACCACATCTGCCAGACATTCGGTTGCGGGGAGAAGCGCAGGGTCGATGAAGCGGTAGCGCGGATCGTTGACCGGATGCTCGGGGCTTGCTGTTTCCACTGCAGGAGGCGGGATGTCGTAGCTGCGACGCCACAACTTTGTCTGGTCTTCACCGTGCAAGTCGGTCGTGGCTTTTTTATCGAGGCCTTGCAAGGCGCCGTAGTGGCGCTCGTTCCATTTCCAATGGCGCTGCACGGGCAGCCAGACCTGGTTCATATTCAGAAGGGCCAAGTGGCAGGTCATGGTGGCGCGCGTCAATAAAGAGGTATGGGCGACATCAAAGGTGAGACCGGCCGCTGCCATGGTGACTCCGGCCGCTGCCGCCTCAGTTTCTCCGAGGGGGGTCAGGGACACGTCGTGCCACCCAGTAAAGAGGTTTAATTCGTTCCACGTACTTTGTCCGTGGCGCAGGATGACGAGATTGCCGAGCACATCCTCATCGTAGGTCTGACCCCGTACAGGCATGGAATTTGGGGCGATGCAGGATGGAGGGACATCCCTCCCGTGGGGTCGGTACAAATGTTGAGTCGCCTCGTATCAACTTTCTTGTGTCGAAGGTTGGTATATCTGTCCGCCGACCATATTGTGATTGCACCCCAACCTTTTCTGGCATCCGCCAGACCGAATTAGGAGACAAGCCACCATGGCAAAAGCAGTCGGAATCGACCTCGGAACCACCAACTCAGTTGTTTCAGTTCTTGAAGCTGGCGACCCAGTCGTCATCCCCAACTCAGAAGGTGCTCGTACCACCCCATCCATCGTCGCCTTTTCAAAATCAGGCGAAGTTCTCGTTGGCGAAGTGGCCAAGCGCCAGGCCATCACCAACCCCGATCGCACCTTTCGCAGCATCAAGCGCGAAATGGGCACCACTTGGAAATCCGAAGACATCGACGGCAAGAAGTACACGCCACAGGAAATCAGCGCTCGCACACTCATGAAGTTGAAGCGTGACGCAGAGGCATACCTCGGCGACACCGTCACCGACGCAGTAATCACCGTTCCTGCATATTTCGACGATGCACAGCGCACCGCAACAAAAGAAGCCGGCGCAATTGCAGGCCTCAACGTGTTGCGCATCATCAACGAGCCAACCGCTGCTGCTCTTGCATACGGCCTCGACAAGTCATCGCAAGATGAAACCATTTTGGTGTTCGACCTCGGTGGCGGAACATTCGACGTGTCGGTTCTCGAAATCGGCGACGGCGTGTTCGAAGTAAAGAGCACCCACGGCGACACCCACTTGGGTGGAGACGACTGGGATCAGCGCATCATCGACTGGCTTGTTCAGCAGTTCAAGGGTGCACATGGCATCGACTTGTCACAAGATCGCATGGCCGTACAGCGCCTGAAGGAAGCAGCAGAAAAGGCAAAGATCGAACTGTCGCAAACACAACAGACACAGATCAACCTTCCGTTCATCACCGCAACAGCCGAAGGCCCGTTGCACCTCGACGAGTCGTTGCAGCGTGCAAAGTTCCAGGAGATGACAGCAGATCTTGTCGAGCGTTGCCGCGTCGCATTCGATCACGCCATCAAGGACGCAGGTCTTTCAAAGAGCGACATCGACCATGTGATCATGGTCGGCGGATCAACTCGTATGCCAGCTGTGCAAGAACTCGTGTTCAACATGACCGGCAAAGAGCCGAACAAGTCTGTTAACCCGGACGAAGTTGTCGCCATTGGTGCCGCTGTTCAGGCTGGCGTGTTGAAGGGTGACGTCAAGGACGTTCTTCTTCTTGACGTGACTCCGTTGTCGTTGGGTATCGAAACAAAAGGTGGCGTGATGACAAAGCTCATTGAGCGCAACACCACAATTCCTACCCGCCGCACTGAAGTGTTCACCACAGCAGACGACAATCAGCCATCGGTTGAAATCAATGTGCTTCAGGGTGAGCGCGAAATGGCGAGTTACAACCAGTCACTTGGCAAGTTCAACCTAGTGGATCTTCCGCCAGCACAGCGCGGAATGCCACAGATCGAAGTCACCTTCGACATCGACGCAAATGGAATCGTGCATGTGTCTGCCAAGGATCGTGCAACGAACAAAGAGCAGTCGATGACCATCACCAGCTCATCGTCATTGTCGAAGGACAAGATTCAGGAAATGATTCGCGATGCTGAAGCACACGCCGAGGACGACAAGCGTCGTCGCGACGAGGCCGAAGTGCGCAACAACGCCGACTCGCTCGTGTATCAGACCGAAAAAGTCTTGCGCGAACAAGGCGACAAGGTCACCGAAGATGAAAAGGCAGCAGTCGAAGGACCACTTGCCACATTGAAGACTGCAATCGCCGGCAACAACATCGACGAAATCAAAGCCGCTAATGAGACCCTTATGGGTGCCAGCCAGGCGTTCAGCCAGAAGCTGTACGAAGCAGCAGCACGCGACAGCGATGCCGCGGGTACTTCGGCATCTGGTGCACAGGGTGCAGCAAGCGACGACGACATCGTTGACGCTGAGATTGTGGACGAGCAGTAAAACATGTCCGATGACAATGTCGATCAACCCGACGACGCTGCAATCGATGCCGAGATAGTCGAGCTCATCGAGCACGACATCGACACGCTGGTCAAAGAGCGTGACGATTTCAAGGACATCGCGTTGCGTCTGCAGGCTGATTTCGAGAACTACAAAAAGCGTGTGCATCAAAACCAGGCCGACGAGGTCGACCGGGCAACTGGTCGCATCGCTGATTCTTTGTTGCCCGTGCTCGATGCATGCGAAGCCGCGTTCAGCCATGGTGCCGAAGGAGTCGAACCTATTTGGTCGGCCCTCATCGGCACTTTGGCTAAGCAAGGCCTTGTTGCACTCGATTTACTGAACAAGCCTTTCGACCCAACCACTGCCGAGGCAGTAGTGCATGAAGAAGGCGGCGATGGCGAACCTGTCGTGACCGAAGTGCTCCGCACCGGATACGAATGGAAAGGCCGTGTTTTGCGCGCCGCCATGGTGAAGGTGAAGGGGTAAGTCTTGGCTGCCCAGCGTGAGTGGTACGAAAAGGACTACTACGCAGTACTCGGCGTGTCGAAAGACGCAACCGACAAGGAAATCACGAAGGCATACCGACGTCTTGCACGTCAGTATCACCCCGATGCAAATCCCGACAATGCAAAGGCCGAAGAGAAGTTCAAAGACATCTCTGCTGCTTATGAAGTAGTCGGCGATGCAACGAAGCGGGTGGAGTACGACGAAGTGCGTCGACTTGGACCGATGAGTGGTGGCTTTGGCGGCGGTCGTGGCGGACAAAATGTCACGTTCGATATGGGCGGCGAAGGGCTCGGCGACATCTTTGGCCAAATGTTTGGTCGTGGCGGAGGCGGTCGTCGAGGCGGCAATGCAACTGGTCCGCAGCGCGGACAAGACATTGCCACAACGCTGACTCTTGACTTTGTGGATGCCGCTCACGGCATCACCACCACATTGCATCTCACTGCCGATGCGCAGTGTTCGTCATGTTCGGGCTCGGGTGCCAAACCCGGTACCGCCCCCAAAGTGTGCAGCGCCTGTGGCGGTCGCGGATCAACCGCCGACAATCAGGGATTCTTTTCCTTGTCCACTCCGTGTCGCTCGTGCGCCGGCAACGGCAAGATCATCGAGTACCCATGTTCCACATGTCGCGGCACTGGCATCGAACGCCGCCCGCGCGAAGTGAATGTGCGTATTCCTGCGGGCGTCGACAACGGGCAACGGATTCGTCTCAAGGGTCGCGGAACACCGGGACGCAACGGCGGACCTGCTGGTGACTTGTTGGTCGAGTGCAATGCGAAGGCCTCAACCTTCTTACTCGTGTACCCGTCACATTCACCGAGGCTGTCCTTGGCGCAGACATTGCAGTTCCCACCCTTGAAGGCAACGAAGTATCACTGCGCTTGAAGGCCGGTACCCAATCTGGTTCGCGCCATCGTGTGAAAGGCAAAGGAATCGAGACTCCAAAGAGCACTGGCGACCTGATTGTCACTGTTGATGTCTCAGTTCCGACGAAGCTCACCGACGAAGAGCGCGCGGCAGTCGAATCACTACACGCAGTACTTGCATCACCACGTCGTAGCTCCGCAAAAGCTCAGGCGGAGGATTCGTAATGTCTCGGCATCACCACGCTGTCTACGTCATTTCGGTGGCCGCTGAACTAGCTGGTATGCACCCGCAAACATTGCGCATCTACGAACGTCGTGGTCTGCTCACGCCGGCTCGCACCACTGGCGGCAATCGTCGCTACAGCGAAGCCGACATTGCGCGCCTGTTGCGCATCACCGAACTTGCCGCAACCGGAATGAATCTCGAAGGTATTCGTCATGCGATGGCCCTCGAAGACGAAGTAGTGCGCTTGCGTGGCGAGGTGGAACAACTTCGTCAAGGCCTCATGCACGCAATCAACGAAATTGAATCGCGAGGTCGCGGCAATCTTGTGCCGTTGCGCCAAACAATTGCTCGCTTCGGTGAGCGCCCCAGCATCTTTGATCCCGATAGATAACAAAAGAGGAAATCATGGCAATTGATCCGAAAAAGTGGACTACGAAGACACAAGAGGCGATTGCTGCTGCGGGTGAGGCGGCACGTGTTGCCGGTAATCCCGAAGTAACAGTTGACCATTTACTCAGTGCAGTGATGGAACAAACCGACACCATCGTGCCGAGCTTCCTGCAAAAACTCGGCATAGCCCCTGGCATGTTGAAGAACAAGGCGGACGAACGCATTGCGTCGTTGCCGCGTGCCACGGGTGGCGCGGAGCCGCGCATGAACCGCGAACTCGCAAACGTATTGGAAAATGCAGACACATCACGACGTGATCTGAAAGATGATTATGTCTCTGTCGAACATCTGGTTCTTGCAATGAATCAGCGTGTCGGCATCGGCAGTGAAGAAATGCTTGTCGCACTCAAAGAAGTGCGCGGCTCACATCGAGTCACGAGTCCTGATCCCGAATCACAGTTTGCCGCGCTTGAAAAGTACGGTCAAGATCTCACTGCGCGTGCTCGCGAAGGAAAGATCGACCCTGTCATCGGCCGAGACGAGGAAATCCGTCGAGTGATTCAAGTGTTGTCGCGTCGTACCAAGAACAACCCTGTGCTCATTGGTGAACCTGGCGTTGGTAAAACCGCAATTGTTGAAGGGCTTGCCCGGCGCATTGCTGATGGCGATGTGCCAGAAGGTCTGAAAGGCAAACGCCTCGTATCCCTCGACATCAGTTCGATGGTGGCCGGTGCGAAGTATCGCGGCGAATTCGAAGAGCGCTTCAAAGCTGTTCTAAAAGAGATCACCGACGCGCAAGGCGAAGTCATCACGTTCGTTGATGAGATGCACACCATCGTTGGCGCCGGCGGTGCCGAAGGTGCAATGGATGCCGGCAACATGATCAAGCCGATGCTTGCTCGCGGCGAGTTGCGCATGATTGGCGCAACGACACTCGATGAATATCGCAAGTACGTGGAAAAGGACCCAGCCCTCGAGCGCCGTTTCCAGCAGGTGTACGTAGGCGAGCCAACAGTGCCCGACACCATTGCAATTCTGCGCGGCCTCAAGGAACGCTACGAAGTGCATCACGGTGTACGCATTCAAGACTCCGCTCTTGTGAGCGCTGCGGTGTTGTCGAACAGGTATCTGACTAATCGATTCCTTCCCGACAAGGCAATCGACCTCATGGACGAAGCCGCCAGCAAACTGCGCATCGAGATTGATTCACTGCCCACCGAGATCGACATCGTGCAACGTCGTATCTTGCAGTTGGAAATCGAAAGGGTCGCGCTTGAAAAAGAAACCGATTCTGCATCCATCGATCGTCTGAGTGCTTTGGTGGAGGAACTCTCGACGTTGCAAGCCGATGTCGATATCAAGAAGAGCCATTGGGAAGCTGAACGCGAAGCAATCTCTGCGATTCGCACATTGAAAGAAGAACTCGAGGCTCTTCGGTCTGCAGTCGAGCGCGAAACAGATCTGACGAAGGCGTCTGAGATGCAATACGGACGCATTCCCGAACTTGAGCGACGCATTCACGATGCCACCGACCATCTTGATCAGCTGCAATCAACAGAACGCATGTTGAAAGAAGAAGTCGATGCCGAAGACATCGCCGAGGTGGTCTCTAAGTGGACTGGTGTTCCTGTCAGCAAATTGCTCGAAGGCGAGATGCACAAACTGGTGCACCTCGAAGAACAACTACATCAACGAGTGATTGGCCAAGAAGCAGCCGTCACGGCCGTCGCTAATGCAATTCGTCGTAGCCGTGCCGGCCTCTCCGACCCGGACAGACCAATCGGTTCGTTCATGTTCCTCGGACCAACGGGTGTTGGCAAGACTGAACTTGCACGAGCACTCGCCGGATATTTGTTCGACGATGAAAAAGCAATGGTGCGCATCGACATGGCCGAATACATGGAGAAGTTTTCCGTGAGCCGCCTCATCGGTGCCCCTCCCGGGTACGTGGGCTACGACGAAGGTGGACAACTCACCGAACTTGTACGACGCCGGCCGTACAGCGTGGTGCTTCTCGATGAAATCGAAAAAGCACATCCCGATGTGTTCAACGTGTTGTTGCAGGTGCTCGATGATGGTCGCCTCACCGATGGCCAAGGTCGCACGGTTGATTTCACCAATGTCGTGTTGATCATGACAAGCAACCTTCCGGGTGAGCCGATTGACTACTTCCGACCTGAGTTCCGCATCGACGAAATTGTGCGCTTCCGCTCCCTCACAGAGGACGACCTCAGCCACATTGTCGGAATTCAACTCGAGCACTTGGTGACGCGTATGGCCGATCGCCGAATTACCTTGCAGGTCACCCCAGCGGCCTGCACATGGCTCGCCACCCGTGGTTTCGACGAAGCGTTTGGAGCCCGACCCCTCAAGCGCCTCATTCAGCGTGAAATTGCCGACCGGGCAGCCCTCATCATCCTTGAAGGGGGCGTTGGCGAGGATGGCACCATCAATGTAGATGTTGTTGACGGCGAACTGTCAGTCGTGGCCCTTAGCGGCCTTGCATAATCAGCTGTAACATGGAGATTTCGTCTAAGGAGTTCCCGTATGTTCATGCCTAAAAC
>JBEAXB010000054.1:0-6052 GCA_041160045.1 Actinomycetota bacterium | reverse complement strand
AATTCCATTGAACAGTTCACCACCCTTTCGGCAGCATGACCAAGCAACATCGACCCCACTCGCGTGCTACCGGTGAACGACAACTTACGAACGAGTCCACTGGATAGCATCGCGTGCACAGCATCACCAGGAGGATCTGGTGTGACCACTTGCAGAACTCCGTCGGGTAGTCCTGCTCTTCGCAGTATGTCTGCCACCGCATAGGCGGTCAACGGAGTTTCGGATGCCGCTTTCAATACAACAGTGCACCCGGCTGCCAATGCAGGACCAATCTTTCGGGTGGCCATGGCAGCTGGAAAATTCCACGGGGTGATGCACAACGCGACTCCAACGGGCTCGCGAGTCACCGCAAGAACATTGGTGCCATTTGGAGCCTGTCGCAGATCACCATCGATACGTACTGCTTCTTCACTGAACCAACGGAAGAACTCGGCCGCATAAGCAACTTCAGCGCGAGCATCGGAGAGCACCTTTCCGTTCTCGCGGGTGATGAGTACCGCCAACGCTTCCTGCTCAGCAATCATCAATTCAAAGGCGCGCCGCAGAATCTCGGCCCTGTACCGAGGCACTGTGGCCTTCCACGCAGAGAAGGCGTCGGAAGCCTGCTGAGCGGCCTGCAGGCACTGCTCCACTGTGTGGTTCGGTACTTCACCTTCCACTATTCCAGTTGCGGGATTCAGGATTCGGATATTTGCCATGGTCCCATTCTTGCCCATACAGCCAAAAGGGCCCGGTGCTTGCGCACCGGGCCCTTTCAGTTAGTTCGGGGTGTAACTAAATCAGCCTGGGTTGATCTTTGTTACTTGAGCCAATGCCTTCGTCAAGATTGCACCGGTGAGTGGGGTGTACCCAGCTCCGGCTGCATTCTTTGGAGCGCATGTGTTCAAGAAGTAAGAGAAGAACGACTTCACAGAAGCATTGGTTGCAGAGACCGCTGTCGACGAGAGTCCGTAGGACACTGCGTTGATTGGGTAGGCATCTGCTGCTGTAGTCGTGAAGTTCTGAGTTACAAGACCTTCTGCCGAAACTTCTGCTGCATCGAGCCACACTGCGGATGTAACCGCTGATGGCAGGACGTACTTGCCAGCTGGGTTGCTTACTGCAGCAGCTTTCACTTGACGCTCTTCGAGGAACGACAATTCAGCGTATGTGATCGAACCATTGTTGTCACGCACGTAGCTTGCAAGACCCTCGTTGCCCTTTGCCGACTGGAATGATCCATCGGTTGGCAGGGTGCCGGGGAAACCTGATGAGTAAGTGTCGCTCGTTACTTTTGTCCAGATCGAAGGAAATGACTTATTCAAGAAGTTGATGAAGTTGTTCGTGGTACCTGATCCGTCACTGCGATGTACAACGCGGATTGGAGTATTTGGGAACGTAATCGTTTCGCCATCTTTGACAGACGCAACTGCAAGTGTTCCGACAAGTGTCTTTCCGGCCTTGACCGTGTAGACGGTATTGGCTGCATATGCAGCTGTCTTTGCAAGCTTTGCTGCGGACTTTGCCGAGTAGATGCTCTTTGCTTCTCCACCAAGCACAGTTGCTGAAATGGTGACCTTTGCATTCTTGTACTTCTTGGCAGCCGCTGGTGTCATCGACACTGCGAACTGAACATTCGAAGCTTTTTTGGCAACTGAAACCGTGACGCCATCCTTGGTTGCCTTCAACTTCTTAGCAACAGTGGTTGCCTTGTTGACAGCAGCAATTGCTGGGTCGTTCCAGTTCTTGATTTGACCAGCGAAGATCTTTGCGACGAGTTCACTTGAGAGACGAACAGTTGCACCTGCTGGTTGCATTCCGTCAACGCGGTAACCGATAGCAATTGAACCACCAACGAGAGGAACGTAGACCAAGCCTGCTGGTGCACCAGAAGTGTAAGCGGACTCAGAGCCACCGAACTTGTAGGTTCCGTTTGCGTAACCGGTCTTACCAGCACTCGATCCGACAGATGCGTATGTGAACGTGTCTGTTGCGGTGTTCGATGCGGTGTTGCGGTTGTACTGAGCTGAACAAATGTCCATCATGTTTGCGAGGAAGCTTGCTCCGCCTCCACCGACTGCGCTACCCGCATGTACCGGGCCAACGCCGGCGACACTTGCGAGTGAGATTGCTGCGATTGCGACTGCAGCTTTCTGACGTAATTTCATTTTTTCTCCTGTTTGGTAGGGCGATTGAATGTCCCTACCGAAAGAGTAGAGGGGCTTCCTGAAAGGAAAATATCAAACTGCCAAACTCAACACGACTAAAAGATGAACAATCGGCAAACTGGACTCAGCCGAAACGGCCCTGCACATAATCGGCTGTCCGAGTGTCAGATGGGTTGGAGAAAATATTCGTGGTCAGGTCAGCTTCAACAAGTTGTCCTGGCCCACCATCAGAGAGGAAGAACGCGCAATAGTCGCTCACACGAGCAGCCTGTTGCATGTTGTGGGTGACGATAACAATCGTCATGGTCTCAGACAATTGAACAATTGTTTCTTCCACGCGGAGAGTGGAACCCGGATCAAGTGCCGAGCAGGGTTCATCCAACAACAAAACTTCAGGGTTTAGTGCCAAGGCGCGAGCGATACACAAACGCTGCTGCTGGCCACCCGACAATGAGCCACCAGCAGCACCAAGCCTGTCTTTAACTTCTTTCCAGAGTCCGGCGCGAGTGAGACATTCCTCAATGAGTGCTTCTTTGTTCGCGGTCTTAACGCGAGAAAGCTTCAAACCTGCAACCACGTTTTCACCAATATTCATTGCAGGAAATGGGTTCGGCTTCTGGAAAACCATTCCGATGCGGCGACGAACATCAATGGGGTTTACGCCTGCTTCATAAATATCCTTGCCGGCGTACAGAACTTCACCAGCCATTGCAGCTTTCGGAATGAACTCGTGCATGCGGTTGAGCAAGCGAAGAAAAGTGGATTTGCCACAACCAGATGGACCAATGAGACCGGTCACGGTGTTCTCTGGAAAATGCAAGGAGATATCAGACAATGCGTGATGCTTGTCGAACCATGCATGGACATTGCGTGTCTCGAGGCCCGACTTGGAATTTGCATTCTGATCGACCCGAAGATCTGCAGTGTGAAGTTGGGTGCGTTGCTCGGGAACCGATACCTGTGCTGTGATGTCTGGGCGAACAGTTTCGTTCATTTGACCGTCGATTTGATTGTTATCCATGGTGTTACTTTCGCTTGATTCGGGAACTGAAGATTCGAGTGATGAGGAAGAAGAAGAAAACCAAACCAAGCAGCACCAGAGCGCCACCCCATGCACGGGCTGTTGCATTCTGATCGCCCAATCCGAGACTCGAAAAAATGTAGATCGGAAGGCTGGCTATTGGTTGGTTCAGGTTCGTGCTTGTCGCAACAAAGTAGGACGAGGTGAGAATCAGTGGTGCAGTCTCTCCGACAACTCGAGCGACTCCGAGCACAGCTGCGGTAATCAACCCGGAGGCCACGGTTGGAATGACCACTGTGAAGACTGTACGAGCCTGGGTTGCGCCGAGTGCTGCGCTGGAGTCGCGCAAATCAGCCGGGACCAGCTTCAGCACTTCTTCAGAGGTACGTGCAACAGTTGGAAGCATGAGAATGCTCAAAGCGAGTGCTCCGGCCCAGGCACTGAAACTTCCGAAGAACACAACCACCGTTGAGTACACGAAGAGGCCTGCCACAATCGATGGCACACCACTCATTGCCTGAACAAGGAGTCGAATCATGTCTGAGAAGCGACCTTTCACTTCGACAATGTAGATAGCAGCGATGATTCCGAAAGGAACAGAGATAATCGTTGCGACAAGAACCATCAACATTGTTCCGACAATTGCGTGCGCAAGACCGCCGTATTGCAGCTCATCTCCAGATGGAGTGATGCGCATGTCCTCCGTGAGGTATCCCCAATGGAAGGCCTCTGAACCTTTTTGAAAGACAGTGATAAAAATCGACAACCATGGAATCGTGACTGCGATGAAAGCCACCGCAATGACAGCAGATGCAAGGCGATCGATGACTACATTTGCACCTCGCTTCAGGTTTGATACGGCGACGAAGATGGGGAGCAACATTGCTGACCCGACGAAGAAACCCAGGAATCCGCTCAAACCGGTCATCTGGTTAATGAGAGCACCGCAAGTCAGTGCCAAAAATACCGCTACAAAGTTTCTTGTTGCGGTTGCTTTCGAATTACGCCAAGGCCGTGTTGGAGTCGGAGCGGTTGTCTCAGCGAGCTGACTCATATAATTTTCCTCGACTTGTTGACAATCATGGTGGCCGCAAAGTTCACGAGCAAAGTAACCAGAAAGAGAACCAGACCAGCTGCCATCAAGGCTTTCAGCTCGTATGCCGTTGCCTCACCGAATTTGGTGGCAATCAATGAAGCAACGTTGCCGCCGGCACTGGCAAGAATCTTGAAATTGATTTCAAACACGAGATTCAGCGTGAGGTATACCGCAACAGTTTCACCAAGTGCACGCCCCAAGCCCAACATCGTGCCTCCGACAAGTCCACTGCGTCCGAAGGGCAACACCACTGTGCGCAGGCCGCCCCATCGCGTGCCGCCAAGAGCGGAAGCCGCATCGATCAGATCACGTGGTGCTTGGCTGTACACCTCGCGCGCGACAGACGTGATGATCGGGACAATCATGAGACTGAGCAGCAATCCTGCAAGAAACGGTGAACGTCCGAAAATGCCAGAAGGAACACTGAAGATAGGAATCCAGCCGAGATAATGCTCGATTGTCTTCGACCAGCCCTCCACCAATGGCAGGAGAACTGCGTAACCCCAAATTCCGAAGACTACGGACGGAAGAGCAGTCACAAGATCCAGGACGGACACAAGGATTGTCTTCAACCACTTCGGAACATAAAACTCGATGAGTAAGGCCGTAGCGATTGCGAATGGCACTGAGAAGACAACTGCGATAATCGCCGTGATGATTGAACCGACAAGCATCGCCCCGATACCAAGCACCGCTGTGCTCGTGTCTTCAGGATTGCCGATATCCCACTTCGAACCAGTGATGAACGAAAAACCGAAGTCTCTGAAAATTTCAAAACCACGTAAAAGAAGGAATGCCCCAATCGCTGCGAGAACGATCATCGAAACAAAGGCCCCTAAAGCAACTGAAGAGCGGAAAACCTTGTCGACCCGAGTGAGAGAGATTCCGATTGATCGTTTTTCAGGCACCGTCGATTGCACCCCGTAATGCTCGCAGGGCCCCGTGAATGCAGACCTACGCCAAAGTGAACGGAAGGTAAACCCCTGAGCTACTTTCGGTGATTTTGGGCCCTCAGAGCGCCAGACGGGCCGATGCCAGGCTTTCCACATCTGCCATGTCGTGGGAGACCAGAATCGTGGACCCACCGAAGGATCTCATGACCTCTCCCAGCAGCACCCGCAGACCATGGCGAGATTCGGCATCGACTGCGGCGAATGGTTCATCAAGGAGCAACACCTGAGGCTTCAACACTAACGCTCGGGCAAGAGCCACGCGCTGGCGCTCTCCCCCGCTGAGCTCTGTTGTCTTGCGATGGCCGAAATCGGCAAGGCCGACTTGTGAGAGGACTTCTGTAGCCAGCCCATGTGCATCGCGTTTCTTTGTACCGCGTGCATGCAACCCATAGGAAACATTTGCAATCACGTTCATGTGCGGAAAGAGGCGTACATCTTGAAACACCACTGCACATGATCTGTCTTCAGGTTCTACCCACGCACGTTGCTTCGGCGCATCCCATGTTGTTCCTTTGCATGACAGCACACCATCGATGAGTGGTACAAGTCCGGCGATTGTATGAACGATGGTTGATTTGCCCGAACCATTCGCACCCGTGATTGCCAGTACTTCGCCAGGTTGCAGATCGAAATCAATCGTGCGTTCGAATCCCTCTCGGCCAACGATGCCATGCAGTGAAAGATTCATCGCCCCACCATCCAGCGATCGCGCATACCGGCAAGAACACCCACCGAAATGAGGATGAGGACAAGTGACAAGACCAATGAGAGTCGATAATCAACCGACACCAACTCGTACACCGCCATCGGCAATGTTTGCGTACGTCCTGGAAAG
>JBEAXB010000053.1:0-6069 GCA_041160045.1 Actinomycetota bacterium | reverse complement strand
GTTCTTTCCCTACAACACGCACTCGTAGCTCAATGGATAGAGCATCTGACTACGGATCAGAAGGTTGTCGGTTCAAGTCCGGCCGAGTGCACCATATATAAAAAATCCCCCTGCGAAAGCAGGGGGATTTTTCATTATCAAGGCTTCGTTGAGCTGACTATGCAGTGCGCTTCTTCTTGACGGCCATTGCGCCAGCAAGAAGAACGAACAGAAGCAACAGAATCCACCAATACGACAAGATGGACTGAGAGCCTGAGTCGGCTGATTCACCTACCACAACAGCTTTCTCAACACGCTCAACATCCCGGGTAATCACGGTTTGCGTACCGTTCTCGGCTGTGAGTCGGACCGACATCGACTTCACTTCGGCGGGCAATGCCAGCGCGCCGAAGCTTGCAGGCACCCAAGATTTTCCATTCGTCGACATTTCAACAGTTTCTACTTTCGAACCTGCGATGGTGACATTGAAAAGTTCTTTCACCACGTCTGGTGTGATGGCAACAGATTCGGTTTGTGGTGATACGGAAACCGAACCACCCTCTGTTTTACCGACCGGAAGATCGGTCATGCCACCGGTGAGTTCAGTCAGAGCAACAGTCGCGACAGTTGTGTTCACTACTGGCAACAAATCTTCTGCTGATGGTGCAGATGCATTTCGCGCGAGTGAAACGAATGTGCTGGTGAAGGGAAGACCATCCCCCTCACACCATCGACCAAAAACAAGTGCCGCTGTACTTTGGCGAAGAGGTACATCAATAACAGTTTTGTCATCAAAGAAGATGCTCCAATCATTCGTGATGAAATACAAATTGTCGGATGCTTTAAATGCCTGATTCACAAATGAACTTCCGCTGCAGCCAGACGAAAATGAAATCGATGCCACATCGTCTTTGATAGTCATCTCGAACGGCTCTGCCGAAGTCGACATTGCACATTCACGCACGCAAACAGCCATTTGTGAATTGAGAGATTCAAGGCCGTAATTCACAGTCAAATGTGCGCGTCTCCATCCGGAATTCATTGTTGAAAGATCCGCTGTGTATGTCTCTTTATCCCCCGAAAGTTCCAGGAAAGTCATCATTTCTTGCTGTCCGTTATAAGGCAAGCTGATGGTAAACAAGCCTTGAATATATGGACAGGCCACGGAAAGTGTTGTGCCGATAACGGTGATTTTGTCTGGTGAGCAGATCGGAGAAGTTTTCGAAGGGCCTTCGCTCACTGAAATATCGATTCGTGCAGCCTGAGACTGATACATCTCGTAGCCGCCGCTTGGCTTGAATTCAAGGAGGAAAAGGAACGTGTGATCACCGGCAGCCAGGCGTGCCTTCCGTTGAAGAACATCACTAGTCACATTGATTGATTGATAAGTATCGAAAACAGGCTCGTTGTTCTCGTCAAATTCGGCTCGTCCAATATTGAGCCCCTTTTGTTGATTGAGTCCCATGCACGGGTGAGTGATTGTAAATGTCACTGTGTCATCACTTGTGATGATTCCTTCTGGGTACGTCACCGTGGGAGCAACAGAGCAACCAGTTCCACTTGTCGCGGGAGTCTCATTCGAAATCGGTGTCGAATCCACAACCGGAGAAGTGGCTGATGTGCTGTCTTGTGTTACCGGATCTATTGTCACGTCAGTCGGTGCGGGATACATAATGCCCACAACTTTTACAGTGGGTGTCACAGGACCTGTCGATGTGAAATAACGAATGGGGCGAACGCGTGATGTGCTCTCTGAGTCATCTTTTTCCGTTGAAAGCAATAAGGCATCGAATGAAGTTGACTGCTGAATAACTGCACCATCGCCAGAACTTGGAATGGCCCAGTCATCAAGTAGAGGGTCTGCAGCAGATCGGTAGTCGCGAACCATCGCGTATGCCTTCGGATTCGTGGGTGATGACGTTCCACAGTTCTCTACCAATCTGTCTGTGAATGTTTTTGCGGTACCTACTGGTGTTTGCGCCCAACCTCGTACTATTTGGATGGGTGCAGCGTCACATGCGAACGATCCGAGGGGATCGGGAGAAGCGTTGGATCCTTCGGTGTTGTCGTACCAACCCTTGCGAGCCATTTCGATGTATTGACCCCAATCCTGTTGTGAACCTGCGTCGTACACAACAATTCCACCACCAGGGCCGGTGTCACCCACTACACATGTACCACCTGTCGAACATGCTTCTGTTTTTGTCGTTACAACGTCTTCGCCAGCTTGCGTGCCGTCGGTTTTGTATGCGACGACACGAAAGGTGCGCGCGCCAGCGGGTGCTTGGAGCTGAGGAATCGAATTCGGCTCGATGTCAGTCTTAGGCACAACAACGGTTGCTCCTTCAAACACTTCATACGACACTGCGTTATTGCAAAAAGAAAGTTGCACAAGTCCGTCGGCATCAATTGTTGTTGCCTCGTCGCTCAGGCATTGCTGCTTGCCATCAAGTGCAACATTGCGGCTGCGGGAAGAATCATCTGCTCCTCCACAACCAGCGATGATTGCGGAAGCGAGAACTGCTGCGATGAGGAACTTGGGACGGTGGGAAAACATGAGACCTTCTCAGAAAGAATGAATACTCATTTAATCATGAAATCAGTATCTAACCGAGTCATTGGTGCAGCTGGTGCCTTCATTAAGTTGAAAAAGCCAACCTCGCGCTAGAAGAATTCCATCGGTGGAGATGTTCCTCAGTGTGTTTCGAGAGTTTCGATTCCTCTGCAGAACAACTCCACCAGTTGGGTGAGGCTGTTGTCGAGAGCGAAGGGCTCTGGATGGCCGTGGTCTTTTTCAAGAACAGAAAACCCGTGCAGTGCGCTGCGTAGTGAACGTGCACAGTGTGCGCGCTGGGCGTCGGTGAGCAAATACCCATCGAGAGATGAGGTGAGGGCTGCCACCACTCGGGTGAGGGAAAGTTCGATGTCTGCATCTCCGACAGAGGGCACACGATCAGTGGCTGTATACAAACCGGGATGTTGCTGAACAAACGTGCGCCACGCCTGTGCAGCAGACAACACTGCGTCTTCACGTGTTCGTGTGCCGATGGCTGCGGTGAGCGCCTCGACGAGCAGGTCGCGGGCTCGCAACGATAACAACATGTGCAACTCGCTGATACCTGTGACATGCCGATACAACGCTGGTTGCTTTACCCCGGCATCAACTGCAATACGGCTGAGGGTGACAGCGTCGATCCCTTCGGCATCGGCGATGACTGCTGCCATCTCGACAACGGTTGCGCGACTCAGACGTTGTTTGGCGATAGTCATCAGAATTGGTGGAAGAAGTTCGAGATCCAGCCGGCAATGCGATCTTGCTGCAATGGTTCAGAGAGTGTGGCGCGTGCGGCATTGGCTTTTTCCTCGCCAAAGAGCGCGAGGCGAGTGGCCAACAAATTGTCGGCCAGCGCAGGCGAGAATTCGGGGTGCACTTGCAATGTCCATGCGCGTTCACCGATGAGCATTCCGCCTACCGGGCAATAATCTGCAGTGGCGAGAAGTCGTGCGCCATTCGGCAACGATTGCACCTGATCTTGATGGCTGGCTGCCAACACAATCTGATTGGCAGAATCCATCCATGGTTGTTGTTCCACGATGTCGTAGTGCTTGGCACCAATACCCCAGCCGTAATCAGCCTTTGCAACAGTGGCACCAAGTGCTTGCGCCATTAATTGATGCCCAAAGCAAATGCCAACGTACGGAGTTTCGGTGACCACCATGTCGCGCAGCAGCTGTTCTACATCGCGCAACCAATCAATGTCGTCGTACACACTGAGGCGACTAGGGGAACAGAGCCAACCATCTTGTTCAGAGAGTGATGACGGCATCTGGCCTTCATCACATCGGTAGGTGGTGAGCTCGATGTTGTGACGGCCGAGGATGTCTGCATACAACTCGGGGTAGTCACCACCAACGTGCAGACTGCCAGCATCGATATGGCCGACAAGCAAAAGACCGACGCGCTTCATCGGAAGGAGAATACCTTTGTCGGCCCGCCTTCGAGAGCTGGCAACAAACCACGTTCGCGCAAGATGGGCATGACTCCTTCGCCGAACCAATACGCCTCTTCAAGGTGCGGATAGCCAGACATGATGAAGGCCTCGATTCCGAGCTTGTGGTATTCCTCGATGCGATCAGCAACCTCTTCGTAACTGCCAACAAGTGCTGTACCAACACCGCCGCGCACGAGACCAATGCCGGCCCATACGTTCGGGTGAATCTCGAGCTTTGTCAGGTCGCCACCATGTAATTCGAATTGACGACGCTGCCCAACAGATTGTGTCTTGAGGAAATCTTCACGGGCCGCTGCGATTGCATCGGGAGCCATTGAATTGAGGATGCCATTGGCAACCGACCATGCTTCTTCGCTGGTGGGGCGGGCAATCGTGTGGAATCGAATACCAAACCGCATCGTGCGTCCCTGTGCTGCAGCGATTGCCGCCACACGTTCTTGGCGCTCCACGATTGCATCGGGTGTCTCGCCCCATGACAAATACAAATCAACATTTTCACCTGCGACCTTTTCAGCCGATGCAGATGCACCACCGAAATAGATTGGCGGAATCGGGTTCGGCACTTCGCGGGTGGTGGCATCGGTGACTTCAAAGAACTTGCCCTTGAAATTGAATGGTTCACCCGACCAGGCGCCACGCATGACTTCGATGAATTCTCCGGTGCGCTCGTAACGCGTTTCCTTGTCTTCGTTCACACCGAAGCGGGCGAGTTCTGCTTGTTCTGCGCCGGTCACGATGTTCACGAGGCAACGCCCATCGGACATGCGCTGGAAGGTACTGGCCATTTGGGCAGCCAATGTGGGGGTGAGCAGTGCCGGGCGAAAGGCCACGAGAAACTTGATGCGCGATGTGACGGCAATGAGCGATGCAGTAGCGAGCCATGCGTCTTCGCAACCTGTGCCACATGGTGTGAGCAGCGCGTTGAAACCAAGGTCTTCGCATGCACGGGCAATCTGAGCGAGATACGTATGGCTTGGGGCACGGTTGACAGAGTTTTCGTCTGGCAACACATCACGTGAGTCGCCACCGGTGGGTAGGAACCAATTCATTTCAATCATGGAGTTTTCCTTACAAGTTGAGAGGGATAAGACGGATAGTGAAGACAGATGTTGCAACGACAAGAAGCCATGACAACAATCCAAGAACAAATGGTCGTGCGCCAAGCAAGCGCAATCGTTTGACATTGACGCTTGCGCCAAGGCCAACGAGCGCAAGTGCCAACATGATGCGCTCAGCCTGTTTGAAATGGCCAAGTGTGTCGGCCGACAGAGTGCCTGAGGTACGTACAGCTACGGCAGCAAGAAATAGCACAATGAACATCGGCAACGGCGAAACACGTGCTGCGTTGGCATGTGGCTCGTGATGAGAGTTCTTCTTTGCCTGAGCGTGCCGGTACGCAAAGACTGCAACAAGAGGCGCAAGCAGAACGACACGAGTGAGTTTCACAATCACTGCTGCAGGAAGTGAATCTGGTGAAAAAGCAGTGGCACTGGCAACAACCTGGGCAACATCATGCACTGATGATCCGGCCCACATGCCGAATCTGATGTTTCCCATATCCAACAGATGCCCGAGAGCCGGCAACACAAAGATGCTGATGCTTCCAAAAAGCGTGACAAGTGCAATCGCATATGTTGCGTCTTCTTCGTCGCTGTCGACGGCACCTGTCATTGCGCTGATGGCCGAAACACCGCAAATGGAATAGCCCGTCGCTGTGAGAAGACCAAGCCCGGGAGACACGTGCAAGAGGCGGGCAATGAATTGCGTTCCTGAGAACGTGATGACAACAACAGCGATCACCGCAATGAACCCGCGACCACCGAGTCGAGCCACTTCATTGAATGAGAGCTGCAATCCCAGCAAGACAATGCCGGCACGCAGGATTCGGCGGGAGGCGAACTTGAGGCCAGGATCTGCGAAACGGGGCATGGCCCCGGTGTTACCCAGGATTGCGCCTATCAATAGGGATGCAGTCAGAGGGGAGATGCTCGATGATTGCCAACTGATGGCAAAGCCACAAAAGACAGCAAGCCCAGCAATGGCAAGGCCCGGGACGTTCCCTTGCGTTGATTTGATC
>JBEAXB010000052.1:0-8728 GCA_041160045.1 Actinomycetota bacterium | reverse complement strand
AGTTCATCTCGAGAACCAAGCAGTTCAGGCATGAGATGTGATCCAGGCACGACAACCGTGACGGAGGGGGCAACTGTGGACACTCGCATCAGACTATCTATCTTCTCTGGCTTCTGAGGTTCCGCACCCAAGGGAGACGCCGTAGTACCGTTCTGTTGGTTCCAAGCGGCACTCAGCCTGTACAGAAATCAGGGTCTCATGGCGCGTAAGGCATACGCATTCTCAAGTTGGTTGTGCGCTCTTGGTGCCCTGTCCCTCGGGGTCGGACACGGCCTATTTTCTTCCCACCCATTCGGCCTGTACACCTGGCTAGCCATCTCCCTATTTGCGCTGTCATTAGTTGTGGGAAGTGCAGCGCACCGTCCAGCAATGTCAGTGGCCACTTTTGCGGCCCTCACGATTGGCGTCCTGATGGCCGCTCGATACTTTGAATCCCACGACACGACATTCGGGACCCCCGTACGAGTGGAGTCTGCCTTTCTCGCTCTCCAATTGATATTGATTGTCTGGATTGCCGGGGGCCTGCGCGAACGGATGTCCCATGACACTCGCAACGTTGCGGTGGACGGCCTCATTGTCGCTCTTGGATCGTGGGTTCTTGTGTGGGTTGTCTTGGTGCAGCCGTCTCTGAATGTTGATTCCGCTCTCATGACGACCATCCGAGCAACGACGGTGGGAGCAAGCGTCGTCGTGATTTTTCTATTTGTCACGTACTTCTTTAGTGCAGCTCCCCAATCATCAGCCTCGAATCTTCTTGGCCTCGCAATCGTTTTCGAACTTGTCGGAATCGTTCTTCGCGCGGTGGACGCAAGGACCGACGTACAGATCGCCATTGCAACGATTGATGCTCCGTTCGTTATTGCTGTCGGATTGACGGGAGCAGCATTTCTTCATCCGAGCATCAGAAGGCTCACCGCGTCCCAGCCAGCACGTCTTTCTCCCCCACTCATGACCCGACTGACAATCACCACTGCATCTTTGATTGCGCCCATCATTGTTCTCGCTCTCATCGATCCGTTAGACCTGACCGACAGAACAGTTCGCACCATTTCGGTATCCGTATTAGCTGTCGTCGTCATGGCTCGTGTCATTCAGTCGGTCAGGTCAAATGCTGCCACCCAATCCCAACTGGTTCGTAATGCGCTCACGGATTCGCTGACCGGTCTTCCCAATCGAGTACTCATGATTGAACACATTGAAAATGCCATCGAGAATTCCTGGAGAACTACAAAACAACCATCGGTGCTCTTCGTTGATATCGATCGATTCAAGAACATCAACGACAGTCTTGGGCATTCGATTGGAGATCACGTTCTGACAGAACTTTCGGCTCGATTGCTGTCAGCACTGCCTGCCACCTCCACGGTTGCCCGAATTGCAGGCGATGAGTTCGTCGTCCTCGACACCAACACCGAAAGTCCGACACAATCTGTTTTGCTGGCAGAAGCGGTTCTCGATGCAATGCGCAAACCAATCACGACTCCCGACGGAGACATGTTCGTTACGGCAAGCATCGGAGTCGCCTACGCCCCGAAAGGCATTCGACTCACCGCCGAAGACCTCATGAGGCACGCAGATACAGCCATGTACCGTGCAAAGAATGGCGGACGAAACTGCATCGCACTGTTTGATGATTCGATGCTTGAGACAGTCTCCAAACGTCTGGATGTTGAGACCGCCCTGTATCGAGCCCTAGAGCGAAACGAGCTTCATCTCGTTCATCAGCCCATCTGCGATCTCGATCTTGGTTTAGTGGTGGGGTTCGAGGCACTCATGCGCTGGGACAGAGGCGACCACGGTGTGATGGCGCCTGCAGATTTCATTCCGATTGCGGAAGAGACCGGCACCATCGTTCCGCTCGGGTCCTGGGCCATCAACGATGCCTTGATGCAGTTGCGATCCTGGATTGAAACCTCAGTCTGTTCGCCAAACACGACCATGAGCGTCAACGTGTCTCCTCGGCAACTCAACGACCCTGATTTCGTCAACGTGGTGAGCACCGCCCTGCAAGTGTCTGGTATTCCCGCTCCACAACTGTGGCTCGAAGTCACCGAGAGCGTCATGATTACTGAACCAGAACAAGCACTCGCATCATTGCGGCGTCTTCATTCGCTCGGCGTGCGAATCGCCATCGATGATTTTGGAACCGGCTATTCATCGTTGTCTTTATTGCAGCGCTTTCCAGTCGAATGCATCAAGATCGACCGAAGCTTTGTCAACGACATTGTCACCGATGTCGCCAGCAGAAACCTCGTCAAGACCATCATTGCGATGGCTACAACGATGGGTGCAGACATTGTCGCCGAAGGCATCGAAAATAAAGAACAACTAGCAGTGTTGTCGAGTCTTCAATGTCGTCGCGCTCAGGGATACCTGATCAGCAAGCCAGTACGCGTTGATGAAATCCCAGAGTTAGTACAACGCCTACAGGATTCTGCGATGTGGCGCCTGCTGACATCTAATTAAGAGGGTCGGCCAACCTTGCTGATAACGCCGTCCGCGTTACGTATGAACAACTCGACAACGTGATCGCCTTTGGTCAATAACGAGTAATCAAGAACGGCTGTGTACGGAACTTCGCCCATCGAACCCGACAGCTCACCAATGACACCGGCAGCAATACCGTCGATGGCAACGATTCTTCACGCTGACAACACCGGTAATCAGCGACGGAACCTTCGACCCACGGGTTGTCTGCACATTGTTGAACATGTTTTTTTGTTTGAGGGTCCAGCTCGTGGCAAGCACATCAGAACCAGAGGCCGAAATCTTTCGACCGATCAACGAAGCAGAATTGCCGACGGCAGAGACTTGCTGCATCGACCCAATGTTCGACACCAAAGAGTCGTAGTACTCGGAGCGACCAAGCGAGGCTTCAAATCCAGTCGACAAAATCGATTCTTCACCCGTTGCCGAGACCACCCGACGCGTACGGTCAACAGGGCATGATTTGGACAATGACTGGCCATCAAACTTCCATTCAGTTGATGTTTCCATCACGGCGACAATTGTCGGCAACAGATCAAGGTTCGAGATGGCGCAATCACTGATTGAGCCACTTGCCTGTTCGGGGTATTTGATAAAGGTCGGAATGCGAAAAATATCGTCGGCTTGTTCGGCATCGATGAAGTCGGTGTGCCGCTGAGGAAGGGTCGGCAGAAATGAAATCCCGTGATCAGCCGTCACAACAAGAAGAGTTGAATCCCAGCGGTTGTTTTTCTTCAACACATCAATCACTGACATGATTTCCGCATCCGCAGCACCGAGTTGATGCAGGAACGTTTGATACGTGTCCCGCACTCCGTCTTCGCTTTCCGGGTTTGATGTACCGATTGAAGGCGACAATGGCGCCACACGGCCATCAGCTGTCAAACGCCATGGCGCATGAGGAACGAGTGCATGAATCACCTGCACCCGAGGGCTGGCATCAGCCACCAGATCCTCGACACCTCGTGCTATTGCATCGACTTGCGTCAAGGCACCAACATCGAAGGAATCCTTGAACTTGTCGGCAACAGCTCCGAAACCGCCCCATGTCCCCTCAATAGATGGCACATATTTCCGCATGACTGTGGGCAAAACACGTTGCCCGTAGACATAACCAGCATCCCGAATGAAATATGAGAATCGTCGAGCATTGAATATTCCGTTCGCTGCACCTTCCGTGCCGCACACTTTGCGGGGACACAAACTAGTGACTGGCTCGATTCCGCCCACCGTGGTCTTGCCACCAAACAGCGTAAAAATGTTCTTCGGATACTGAGCCAAGAACGGACCACCATCAGCCACCGGGTACGAAGACGTCAAGATTGCTGGGACTGCCTGATGAGTGAAGTTCGAAACGGCGACAGAATTGCGATACCAAGTTGCAGAGTCCGCGAGCGTTGCAAACCCCGGAAAGCGCTCTGCATTAATGCGACCATCAGAACCAAGCAATGCATACAGAGGGAACTCATCGAGAACAATCTGCAACACAGTGACGTCCTTATTACCAATGACGGCATCGCTTGCGGTTCCTTGCGTCTCCAAGAGGATCGGTTGCAGTTGAAGCAGGGCGCCACCCAGCACTGCTACCGAGACGACGGAGAGCCACCGCGACCATTCGCGAATGCTTTTGTAGTTGTCGTAGGCGTACGGAATAGCAACGGCGAAAAGAATCGCTAAAGCAAAGGCAGCGATATTGCTATCCAGGTGCGCCCAACGCGCAGTGGCAAAACCGAAAAGGAATGAAAACGCCGAGATCATCACCAGACGAGTTGCCTCGTTTACCTTCGACCCAAAGCCCCTACTCACACGATCAATGCACAGCGCAATAACAGCTGGAACAAAGACGACAATTCCCAGGAACAGAGATATTTCAAGCCGCGAAAGCTTGGCAGCAGAAAATACTGTCGTGTTATTGCCGTACAGATCCAGGATTGGTTGGGCGATTGCCACCGTTGAAAGTGACAGATATGTCAAGAAGTGCCTACGCATCACCTGTCAACCTTGCCACAATGAATGGGTGTCCACCTGTTCGGCTTTCTTTCGCTCGCCTAAAGGCGCCAGCATTCTTGGCGGATTTCTTGTCGTTGTAGCGTCCATAGTCCCCCACGCCAGCGTGCAGGCCACACCCAGGACACCTGGTATCGGAATCAATGGTCAAGGAACTCTCCTTTTTGTCGGAGACAGTTTGACGGTCGGGACAGATGCCTTTGGCTCCCTGGGAGTCAAACTGCAAAGTCTCGGCACATGGAACAAGGCTGTTGTGGATGCCCGTGTCGGACGCACTGCCAATGCGGGATCTGTTGTGCTTCAAAAGAGAGTCACCCGGGCTACGACTGCAATCGTGATTGCGCTCGGAACCAACGACATGATCTCAAAGACTCAGGCCTCGTATCCGAAGTGGGTCATTGATCGAGTGATGTCTCAGAGCAAGGGAAGGCCGGTTCTCTGGGTCAACCTCGAATTCGCAAACAAGACACGTCCTGATTTGGCACTTCGAGCAAAGCGCTTCAATACAGAATTGCGACGCGCAGCGAATCGTTGGCCAAACCTGTTCGTATCGGATTGGAATTCAGCGTTCATACCGAACAAGAACAGCCGCTTTATTGCCGACGGAGTACACCTCACAGTCGCTGGTTACCGCACCCGCGCCAAATACTTAGTCCCGAACGTTTTTTCATTCGGCTCAATCATCGTCAATGCATCCACCTCCACTTCCACCACAACGTCTACGACCACCTCGACAACATCCACCACAAGCACCACGGTTCCGATGAACTCAACTACGACCACCATCGAGACAACAACGACAACGACAACGTCAACTACGACCACGTCGACAACAACAACGACAGTTGCGCCAACCACAACACCTGCGCCCGCGTAAAGCTTGAGTACTGTTTCGACATGCTTGCTGTGTATTCCTCTCAAGGTTCCATTTCCGTCGAAGACATAGAGATCCCATCAGGCGAAGGCGAACTCATCACAGTCACCTCCGTTGGCATTTGCGGCAGCGACCTTCATCTCATCAAGTCAGGCCTCTCGGGCATCGTTCTTGGTCACGAGTTCGGTGGATACACCCAAGATGGTCGTCTCGTGGCAGTTCGTCCCACCGGTCATTGCGGCTCCTGCGACCCATGCATGCGCGGTTCATCAAATACTTGCCGCACAGCACTCGGCTCGCTCCATGGCACGTCAATTGATGGCGGGCTAGCCGAATACGTCCGCGTCGAGACGTCCCGATTGTTTGAGATGCCCCAGGGTTCAGATGCAGGCACGGTTGCACTGGTCGAGCCACTTGCGGTGGTCGTCCACGGAATCAGTCGGGTGCCGATAACGGCAGGAATGCGGGCTCTCGTCGTAGGTGCCGGATCCATCGGGCTCCTCACAGCGGCTGTCCTGGTGGATATGGGCGTTGCTGTCGACATTGTGTGCCGCCATCCACATCAACGACTCGCAGCAGAGGCCTTGGGAGCCCACGCCTGCGAGACAGCAGGCAAGGATTACAACTTCACCTTCGATGCAGTGTGCACCCAACAATCACTCGACACATGCATCGCGGCTACTCAGTCTCAAGGAAGTGTTGTCGAATTCGGCATGATCTGGGACACCATCACCTTGACGAACACAATGATGTTGCGCGAGGTCTCAATCGTTCCTTCGATTTTTTACAGCCACGATCATTCGCACAACGACTTTGTCACGGCAATCGATGTGCTAACTCGCAACACACACATCGCCACATCTGTTGTGTCACATCGTTTTCCATTACAAGATGCGAAAAATGCATTCGATATTGCAGACAACCGATCATCAGGTGCGATCAAAGTTCATTTCACTTTGTGACATTGTGTTTCCGATTTCACAAAGACACTTCACAATGAATTTGTATGGCGCAAATACTTTTGAAGAAAGTGTTCTTGTGCAAACCGTGGTCGTTTGTCACATGACATCCGTCACGCGCGTTTTGCCACTACCTTGAAAATCGTCTCATCGCAGTGATGTGACACTTCCTGGGGGTAACTCTTTTTATGACACAAAGTCAGACCACTAGGTCACGCGTGTTGCGTCGTATTGGTGTTGCAGTAGCAACAACCATCGCGATCTCAACAGTGGCCTCAACTGGCAGCCAAGCTGCCACAACACCGACAGCAGCAACTGTCGGAGGCGAAGTAAAGGTTGCGATTTTCGACACCTTTCCTGGCTTCTGTGTTGCAAACAACCCAGCCAACTCGGCTCTCATGGCAACTCGCACAATGTTCGAGGGCCTTGTAGAAAAGACCAAGGGTGGCGACTTCGTCGGACTGCTTGCAAAGAGCTTCGTGCCTTCAACAGATCTCAAGACCTGGACAGTCGCATTGCGCGAAGGCGTCACATTCCATGACGGCACAGCATTCAACGCTGATTCAGTTGTCGAAAACACCAACTACGGCAGTGGACGCATGTTCGCAGCTGTGTTCGGTGCCAACTTTGCAGCCGGCAAGGGTGCTGCTGCATCTTCACAGGCCGCAGCCGCTGCCTACGGATACACACTTGGGACGTCAATCACGTTCCAAGCAAACATCAAGGCCGTCGCAAAGGTCGACAACTACACAGTCAAGTTCACTCTTGATCGTGCACAGAACGACTTCCCTGGTACCTTGTACGCATCAGGCCGTAACTTCATGCGCTCATCAGCACAATTGAAGAGCTCAACAGGTTGTGCAAACAACCCAGTTGGAACCGGACCATTCAAGGTTGTCTCGTGGGACACCAACCAGCTCATCGTTGCCAAGAACCCAACGTACTGGCGTACAGATCCAGCAAACCCAACTGCAAAGTTGCCGTACCTCGACAAGATCACTTTCACCAACGTGAAAGAGGCTTCTCAGCGTGCAGCTGCAGTTCGTAAGGGAACTTACGATGCCGGCATGTTCACATCCGGTTCAGAAGGAACCTTCATCAAGGACCTTCGTCAGCGCAAGAGCGTTGTTACCGAGACCAAGTCACCGTTCGAGTACTACCCATCGCTCTGGCTGAACCAGACAAAGGCTGGTTCACCATTCGTCAGCAAGAATGCACGTCTCGCAGTTACAAGCTGCATCAACCGTGCATTGTTCGTCAAGGTTCGTACCCGCGGTGAAGGTGCTGTTGCAACATCCATTGTTGGTAAGGCCAACCCGATGTACACAACCAGTGGCTTCTCGAAGTTCAGTGTTGCGAAGTCAAAGGGATACGTTGCTGCGTGGAAGGCAGAAGCCGGCAATGCAGGCAAGACCCTTACATTCACAACTCCTGCAGACACCAGTGGTGCATCACAGGCCAACATGAAGTTCCTTGCTCAGCAGTGGGCCAAGTGTGGAATCACAGCGAATATCGTTGTTGAAGAAACCGGACCAATCATCTCGAAGTCGTTCAACTCAGCCAAAGCTGGCGGAGAGCAAATGGGCTACGACGCGTTGGTTCTGTTGTTGTTCGAAGGTTCGGATGTCACGTTCAACATGCCATTCATTCAGTCGAATGCGTTCACGCCAACAAGTGCGTTGACCTCACTCTTCGGAGCATCACTCGGCACACTGTTGAACTTGAACCACCATGCTGATCCAGCCGTGGACAAGTTCTTCGCTGACGGTCAGGCATCTCAGACAAAGGCCGGAGCCAAGGCTCAGTTCCGAGCTGGTACTGCGTACCTTCAGTCGAATGCGTACATGACCTCAATCCAGAACATCTACTACACCATGTTCACCAGCAAGAAGCTTGGTGGAATTGGCAAGTTGCAGCTCGAAAAGGGCAAGACCCAGCGAGTGATGACAAACTGGGGAATCGACTGGACCGGCGTCTACAAGACAAAGTGATCCTGTTTCTTTCCTAGAAACGTCTCGAAAGGAGCGGTGCCCATTACGGGTACCGCTCCTTTTGCGTATCCCGGGCCTCGAATCAGGCATTTGGGCTTCTTTGGCACCTACAACATGTTTTCTGTCTGTATCTAGCGTCACACCGCAAGCCGCTGATATGGTGACTGGTGTCACACCACGGTGGTGTGCAATTTTGGGGGTAACTCAATGACACAACGTCAGACCACTCGGTCACGCGTTTTGCGTCGAATCGGAATAGCAGCAGCTACAACGATTGCGATCTCAACTGTGGCCTCAACAGGAAGCCAAGCGGCTTCTAATCCTGGTGCTGCCACCGTTGGAGGCGAGGTGAAAGTTGCAATTTTTGACACTTTCCCTGGTTTCTGCGTGGGTAACAACCCAGCAAACTC
>JBEAXB010000006.1:0-14489 GCA_041160045.1 Actinomycetota bacterium | reverse complement strand
GCTGCTGCCTTCTTCTTGCGAGGAGCAGCCTTTTTAGCTGCTGCCTTCTTCTTGCGAGGAGCAGCCTTCTTGGCTGCTGCCTTCTTCTTGCGGGGAGCAGCCTTTTTAGCTGCTGCCTTCTTCTTGCGTGCAGGAGCTTTTTTTGCTGCTGCTTTCTTCTTTGCTGCCACTTTGAGTTTCCTCTCGTTGTGTAAGTAATTACTTACGGGTTATTTGTAAGTGTTTACTTACGGTTTGGGTTCAGCTGAGCTTTTAATGTAGAGCTCGCTGTGAATTTCATCGCTGTTGAGGCGGGGACTGTTACTGCTGCACCCGTTTGTGGGTTACGGCCAGTCCTCTCCTTGCGTTGAGTGGTGCTGAACGAGCCGAAGCCCGGCCATGCCACTTTTTCGCCCTTCTTGGTAGAAGCAACTATCAGTTCAAAGAATGCTGAAAGTGTGCGCTCGGCGTCTGCCTTTGTGCACTCAGCAACCTTTGCGACCTCTTCGATGAGTTCTGCTTTTGTCATTGTGTATTCCTCCTCGGAATCGGAGTGGTATGACAATCTGAACCGCTAAAAACACAAATTGCAAGCATTCATCTCGTTGCAAATGCAACAAACACGTTTTTTCATCGTGTAACGCCGGAGCGTCGATCGCGATATTTCGTATACGGCGCAAGGCGCACACTCCGTGAATGGTGCGAATCATTCTTCGATGTCGCTCATCGAAGATCGCGTACCCACTGGAGTTGCATTGACATGACAACCTCGGCAAACCCAATGCACACAAGGGTTTGCGGGAATTCATTGAAGAACTGCGCCGTGAATTCCTGCGCCGATTAGATCGCGTGTTCAGCGTTCTTCAACTCCGCAACTCATCTGCGAGCCATTTGCGTGCAGAAAAATGTGTTGCTGTGAGCGTCGATAATTCGATGTGATGTCCGCCACAAAAATATTTTAAAAAAGTTTTGAAAATTGACCGAAAATGTGACGTCTTCGCAAAGTCGTGCACGTTTTTTTCAAAAATGTTTCGACAACAGCATCCACCACTTCACACAATTCGGGATGCCACAATGAGACATCGATCATGTTGCGGAGCAGATCGGTGCCGACATCGAGTCGCCCGTTGGCGCGATGACGAGCACCCCGATGTACCCCATTGGCACGCGCACCCGCATTGTTCTCGACACCTCTGTTTTGATCGCAGATCCGGGATGTCTTCATTCCTTCCCACAATGTGACGTCGTGATTCCTCTCACCGTTGTCGAGGAACTTGATGGCCTGAAGAGTCGTCCCGACGATGTCGGACGGAGCGCACGCACCGCATTGCGCACAATCGAAGATCTTCGCCGCCGAGCTGGTGGCTCTTTCCATCATCCCGTTCCACTGAATGCAGAACCAGATGGAGCGACACTGCATATAGAGGTCAACGGAATTCAGAAGCATCTGCTCTTGGAACACGGCCTCAGCCCGGATATCCCCGACAATCGAATCATTGGTGCGGCTCTTGGGCAATCACTTCATGCCCCCACCCAACTCATCTCAAACGATGCAGGTTTACGCATCAAAGCGGCCCATCTTGGGCTTGTCGCAGCCGAGCATCAACCAGTTCGCCCAATGGGATGGTTCACTAGAGAAGTTCCTTCGACCCTCGTGAATTCTCTCTACGAGAACGGCGAAGTGTCGACTGAATCCTTTGGGCCAGAGATGAAATTGACGGTCAACGAATTTGCTGTCATCAGGTCTGGCTCGCAATCAGCGTTGGTGCGATGCAATGGCGAGATGGTCGACCTGCTTCCACCCACATCTCCAGAGGCCTGGGGTTTGCGCGCTCGCTCGAAGGAACAACGCTTCGCTCTCGAACTTCTCATGGACCCCGATGTCAGTGTTGTTGCCCTTGATGGTCAGGCCGGCACCGGAAAAACAGTAATGGCGATTGCAGCCGGACTTGAACAAGTGGTCGAGTCGCGTTTATACGAGCGTCTTGCGATTTATCGTCCGCTTGTTCCGGTTGGTCGAGCAGACGTCGGGTTCCTTCCTGGTGGACTCGATGAAAAACTTGATCCGTGGATGTCAGCAATCCACGATGCGATTGTCGCCCTCACCGATCAACGATCGAGCAACGATGCAAAACGACTGATCGATGACCTCACGGCGCGCTCGCAGTTGTCGCTCGAATCGGTCACCTTTCTTCGGGGTCGCTCATTGCATCGTCAGTTTGTTGTGGTTGATGAGGCTCAGAATCTTGAGCCAACGACCCTCAAGACAATCCTGACTCGCATTGGCGAAGGAAGGCGATACAAGCCAAATCGATGCGCCGTACATGGGCGAATCAAACAACGCGCTTGCAGTTCTGATTCAAGCCTTTGCGAATCAACCATGCTTTGGCCATGTCACACTTGCGTCGTGCGAGCGAAGCGAAGTGGCAAGTTTGGCTGCCGAACTGTTGTAGCCCCTGTGGCACAATGAGAACATGAGCAATACCCCCGATGCGCTTGTTCGCCGGTTCATTTCACTTCTCGTCTCTCGCGATATTTCCACTGCTGCCACGACGTGCCAATGGGAAAAGCATTCGGACCACAAGGCCTGCACGACACGCTGTCGGGTTTTTTCGGAATGTGCACCGAAATCGACTGGGAGATAGTTCGACAAACCTCAGATGGTGACACGAAATTCGGAACTGTCCTGAACGAACGCAACGACAAGTTTGAAATTCACGGCCGATGGGTCACCTTGCCGGTTGCCGGAGTGTTCGAAATCCGTGATGGCCTGATTTGTCTCTGGCGCGATTACTTCGATCGCGCCACGTTGCTTGAAGCAATGACTCCTCCATCAGCATGAAATCAATCCCGCTTCCCGCACGTTGTGCCACCCTCGTAATACTCTGCAAGCAATGAACACCTCGCCCACCCAAACAGCAGAGAGTTCCTTGCGCGACATGCTTTTTGCCGTGGTGGACTTCGAAACAACTGGGTTCAAACCAGAAACAAATCGCATCGTGCAGCTGGCCGCAATTGTCATCAACGGCCAAGGCGTGATGGTGGATTCATTCGACACCGTTGTCCGGCCCGAGAGCCCTTCCGAATACACCCACGGCGCCGAACATATTCATGGCATCTCCGAACAGCAGGTTGCTAACGGCATGCCCCTCGCCGAGGCACTGCAAAGACTCTGGGCCATCACCAAGGACACCACGTTCACTGCCCACAACGCGCAGTTCGACATCGGCTTTCTGCACGCCGAATCCGATCGCGTCGGCATCGAGACACGGGTTGATACCCATCTCGACACACTTCTTCTTTCCCGGCTCACAGATGTCGAACGCACGAGGAAACATTCCCTTGAAGCGTTATGCGAGCACTACGGAATCGAACGAACCCAGTCTCACGAAGCACGAGCCGATGCCACTGCTACGGCTGAGCTACTCATTCATCTCTTCAAAGAAATGAATGTCTGCGAACCTGGTCAGGTGTCCGAACTACTCGAGCGGTAACGAACCAGCACGTCTGCAGCCACTTGTGCATACACGTCCACCATGTTTGCAGGTGCGGTGACCACAACTCCTCCCCCTGCGCGAAGCAGGAGGCGGCCAAGCCAATGTGCACTATTGGCAACAATGCTGATGTCAAAGGATCCGTCGGCGTGTTCTTCCACCACCGTGCACGGATATGTCTCGATGACCCAAGAGGCCGCGGGCGATACGTGGGCAGACACCACAATATTGTCCTGTGCATCGGCAAACCACACCGGCACTTCGGCAGCGATAGTGGACACTGATGCAAACTCGCCAGTCTTTTCGATTGACCGAATGCGATCAACCCTGAAGTGACGGCTGTCGCCCGACAGATCATCGTCAGCTGTGATGTACCAACGCCCGCGATCGGTGAACACCATCCGAACCGTGATGACACGCTCGGATTCCTCATTGCGCGCCGGCGTCCAATAGCTGATTCGCAGACGCTCGCCCGAAGCTGCAGCTTCGGTAATGACATCGAGGAATTCAGGTGACTCGGCATCAACATCGATGATTCCTTCGCCAAGGACCTTGCGCAACTTCTTCAACGCGTTCTTCAGATCCTTGCCCCGCGAGAAGCCAGGCAATTCTTCGGCGGCCGTCGCGAGCAGGCTCAACCCGAATGCTTCGGATGCAGACAGCTCGAGGCTGCGATCGAAATGTTTGTTTGGCCCGATGAAGATGGTGCCTTCGTCAATCATGATTTCAGTCAGTTCGTATGGCGAGTATGGCGGCACACCACACATCGCTGTCATTTCCAGATCTTCAATCAGGTCGGCCTCAGAGATCGAGAACTGTTTTGCCATTTCGGCAATCGATACATGCTCTCGTTGCATGAGCCACGGCAACATGCGCAACAATCCACTGACGCGTTCTTCAGCACTGCGGGGTCCACGTTTCGTGCTCATGCCGCACCTCCAGCCATACGTTCAAGATCTGCAATTACTTCTGCGCGCACCGACTCGGGACTGAGAACTTCTGCCCGATCCACCATTGCGTACAGCCACGAGCGAAACGCCATGCGATTACCGCACGACACTTCAACATCGACCGAGCCATCGCTTCGCCGAGCAACAACGGCGTCGTCACCCAATTCACGAATCACGGCTGGCGCAACCCGATGATCCAAACGAACCAAGGCGATTTCCACTGGTGCACCCGAAAAATCCTTCGGGTCCTTCGTATAAGCCGTTTCCAAATCAAAATCGGCAGGACGTTCGAATGAAGCGGCAGGGCCAGCAGTTGCTTCACCTTCGATGCGATCGACGCGGTAGGTCACTTGCGCATCACGCACAGGGTCGAACGCAATCAGATACCAAAAGCCATTGCGCGCAATCAAGCCATACGGATTCACCGTGCGCACACGGTTGTGATACGTGAATGTCGTGGTGCTTCGCGTTGCGATTGCCGACCAGAGCTGTGGCAAGACCTGCACATGAGCATCCACATGAGCAACGAGTGGAGAGGACACATTGACGATTTCCCCACCGAGCCACTGCACTGCCTGCTTGCCCCATTGAGTTCCGATCTGCACGACTGCGGCTGCCTGCTGCAACGCAGACATTTCATCTGCGCTCAATCCGAAATCAATCATTTTGTATTCGGCACGATCGATGGAATAGGCGGTCTTTCCCGCCTGACTTCCGCCCAGTGTGATCATTGTGATTGGCACTCCGAGTTTGCGCAATGACTTTTTGTCGCGCTCAAATGCCGTGCGACGTGCCTCGGGCTTTGGCGGATACTGCCCGGCCATTGAGTTGTCGATGTCTTCGAGTGTGAGCGGTTGGGTTGAACCAGTGAGCAAGGCCACCAAGTTCAACATTCGTTCTGCTGCATTGACCGTTGCTCGAGATGTGTTCGCCATTCAGGGCAGGTTAGGGGAACAATCGTCCAATACCTTTTATTTCGTGCGATGTTTCAGGTACCACTGCATCAGGGGGTGTGTCATGGATAAAGACGCATCAGGGGTGTTCGTACGAATCGCGGTCGCTGCTGCCACTGCCATTGTCTTTCCCAATTCGACTCCCCACTGATCGAAACTGTTGACTCCCATCAACCATCCCTGCACTGCTGTCGAGTTCTCGTACAACGAGATGAGTGCACCGAATCGGCGGGGGCTCAATTCATCGACCATCAGCACCGAGCTTGGTCGGTTGCCTGGAAAAACCTTATGTGGATCAGCATCTTGGCTCCCGACAGCCAACGCTTCTGCTTGGGCAATCAGGTTTGCAAACAACAAGTCGTGGGCTTTGGCATCAGTGCCGAGCGGTGCCACCGAGGAAACAAACTCGACTGGCACCACCATGGTTCCTTGGTGCAACATCTGGAAAAATGCGTGCTGCCCATTGGTTCCTGGCTCACCCCACACCACCGGACTTGTCGATGCCGCCACATCGCGGCCATCAGTACCGACAGATTTACCATTGCTTTCCATTACCAACTGCTGCAGATACGCAGGGAGCCGTGCGAGGTCATGGCTGTACGGAACCACTGCAACCGTCGCATGATCATGCAATGAAACATTTGCCCACCACACCAATGCATGCATGATCACGAGGTTCTGACGCGCATCCGTCTTTATTGCATGCTGGTCCATCTCGTGCATCCCGGCGAGCATTTCATCGAACTGCTCGGGACCAATCGCACACATCAGAGGAAAACCAATGACCGACGACAGCGAGTAGCGGCCCCCGACCCAATCAAAGAACCTCAGACAATGGTTCGGTGACACACCCCAGGAAATTGCAGCATCTGGGTTCGCAGTGGCACCAATGCAGTGCTTCGACCAATCAAGTCCGGCAGCTATGACCCATTCCCGAGCGCGCTGCGCATTGTGCATTGTCTCAAGAGTGGTGAATGTCTTCGACGAAATCACGAACAGTGTTGAAGCAGGGTCGAGCCCGGTGAGGGCTTCATCGAGGTCTGCGGCGTCAATGTTCGATACGAATCGACATTCGGGACCAGTGGCGAACCGACGCAATGCCCGCGTGGCCATTGCCGGCCCAAGATCGCTGCCGCCGATTCCGATGTTGACAACAGCAGAAAACTTGTGGCCAGTGGATCCGACAAGGGAACCATTGCGAATGCTGCGCGCCAGATCACGCGCCCGTTGCAGTTCGGGTGCCGCAAGACGCGCGAGTTCCGATGAGTCTGCTGGGGCCCGCAACGCCATGTGCCCCACTGCGCGTTTTTCAGTTGAGTTCACGATGTCGCCTGCGGCCATCGCCGCAAACTTCGCTGACACGTCGACCAACGAAACTGCCTTCATCAGGGCCTCGAACAAATCCTTTGAAATATGCTGACGTGAAAAATCGGCATGCACTCCACATGCATCAACAGTCAGCCATTCGCTCCGCTGCGAATCTGCAGCGAACAGCTCTGCCAACGAGGGAACTGTTGATGCCAGCATTCGCAGAGACCTGATTGTCGAGGCATCTATTTCACTCATGGACACAACCTACTTCTGTGCAGCACTACGAATGAGGCGCAGGTAGGAATCCGCTGCAGCAACATGGCGCGCCTGATCACCTCGGGCACTCATGCGACCAAGACCTGCCAGAACCGATGATGTGAGGTCGGCAAATGAATCAACCGATGCGCCCTGCAAGACATGATCCTTTTCTTCTGCAGTTTCAATGAGTTCGATGGTGAGTCGGCGAAACTCAAGGCCAAATCGATCGGTACCGCGCGACACTTCGGGATGTTTTCTCACGACAGCCGAAATACCGGTAATGAAACCAACACTTGCCGGGCTGCGCGCTCCGAGTTCGCCCACTTCTGCAAAAAGAACTTCAAGCCGACCAATCAGTGTTTTCTGTGTTGAGCAGGCTTTGAGAAATGCAGCACCAAGGGTCTCGGTGATTGCCTCGCACACAGCAATATAGATGTCTGCTTTGGAAGGAAAGTAGTGATACAAAGCAGCACTCGACATGTGTGCCAGCTCAGCGATTTCCTTGTTGGTCGCTCCTTCGAAACCGTCAGCAGCAAAACGATTGAGGGCGCATTCGATGATGCGATCGCGAGTATCGGTGGAGTCGGTATCGGCGGGGCGACCCAACTTGCGGCTCTTAGCAGCCGTCAACTTCATCGCACGCGCACCCTGGCTGAAAAATCAGCGTGGCTTCAGGTAGTACAACGCCCAGCCCACCGGACCAACCAGCCCGGCAAGAAGCATCTTGACGATGTCTCCGACAAGGAAAGGTGTGACGCCAAGTGAGATGGCATTTGTTGAACCAGTTGCAACCGGAACATTCAAAGAGTGAGCAAGCCATGCAGCCCCGAAGAAATACACGACGACCATGCTGAGCGCCATTGCTGACATCGATGTCATGAAGTTGCGATCCTGACGGTTGTCTGCGAACCAGCCAACGATGCCAGCTGCAAGAACGAAGCCGACGAAGTAACCCGCTGTTGCTCCCGAAGCGACTTCCCAGCCACCCGAAGCATTTGCATAGAACGGAAGGCCAATGGCACCGAGCATCCAGTAAACAAACTGACTCGCCATCGCCCGACGGGCACCAAGTGCACTGCCAACGCTGAGGACTGCAAATGTCTGACCAGTGAAAGGCACCGGTGTGAAGCCGAGGTGCACAACAATCTGAGCCGCCAATGCAGTGAACAATGCCCCACCAAGGACAAGCACAGCGTCGCGGGTGCGGGTGTGTGACAACGCACGAGGCATCGGTATGAAATCGGACAACACTGTGGGGAGAGCGGTAGACATGGCTCTTAGGCTACTACCGTGTTACCCGTGCCGGAAAGTACTGAAGAATTCGAACTGCCGCTTCTTCCATGGTGGCAAAACCCCATCAACGTTGTGTTGACGGCACTTGTTCTTCTGATGGTGGGAATTGGCATCGGCACTGTTATTGCAAGATCCAGTTCCGAAGTAGCCCACAATTCGTCCGATGTCGGCTTTCTACAGGACATGCGCATCCACCACGAACAAGCCGTCACAATGGCAGTGGTGTACCTCGGCGCTTCCCCCAAGGGCAATGTCACGCTTCGCACAATCGCACGAGAAATCATGCTTGAGCAATCCACCGAGGCCGGACGCATGGTGCAGATGCTGCGCATGTTCAACGAGTCCGAAACAAACGAAACCGATCAGGTCATGGCGTGGATGGGAACACCGGTCCCCCTTGAACGCATGCCCGGATACGCATCGGAAGCCGAACTCGACAGCCTGTACAAATCTCGCAACGTAGAGGCAGACCGAATCTTTGCCACCTTGATGATTGCCCACCACAAAGGTGGCGTTCACATGGCCGACCATGTATTCATGCACGGAAAGAACAACGAAGTGCGCGCACTTGCCGATGCAATCATCCACTCACAACAAAGCGAGATCACCGAACTCGTCAAGCTGGCTGCCTTGTGAGCATCGGGTCGCGCACCATTGCTGCCATAGACATTGGAACCAACAGCATTCACATGGTGATTGCAAAAATGGGACCCACCGGATTCGAAGTCATCACGCGAGAAAAGAATGCAACTCGTCTCGGTGAAGGTGGCGGCGACATGAAAAAGCTCAGCGACCAAGCGATGGAGCGAGGCATCACGGCACTGCGTCATATGCGCCAGATTGCAGACGTGCATCGAGCCAGCATTTTTGCAGTGGCAACGAGTGCAGTTCGTGAGGCAAAAAACTCCGACATCTTCGTGGACAGAGCATCAAGCGAAGCAGGAATCGACATCCAGATCATCTCCGGAGTGGAAGAAGCACGGCTGATTCATCTCGGTGTTCTGCAGGCACTCCCCCTCACCGACAAGCGTTCGATCCTGATTGACATTGGCGGAGGCTCCACCGAAATCGTTGTCTTTGACCACCTCGAAGAATTGTTTGCCCGCAGTTTCAAGATTGGTGCAGTGCGGCTCACCAACCGCTTTTTCCCACCCGGGTCCCTGCACCCATCTGCTGTCACATCGTGCTCACAATTCGTCGAGTCATCGCTTGCGCCAGCCACGAGAGAAATAAAGAAACTCGGCCACAAGATTGCAGTTGTTTCTTCAGGAACAGCAGAAACCCTCGCCCAGATGTGTTGGCTGCAAACCCACGCCGAACTTCCCAAATCACTCAACGGAATCGAATTCACGCGCAAGCAATTAGATGAGGTGACGCTCCTCATTATCTCAACTTCACCGGTTGAAAGAATCAATCTGGCCGGCATGGACGCGGGACGCGTCGACATTATTCTGGCCGGCGCACTCATTCTCCAATCTCTCGCCTACGAATTCGGCATCACATCATTCACCTATTCCGATTATGCATTGCGCGAAGGCGTGCTCCTCGATGCGTATCGCAGGCTCGACCCTGAAGTCGACAAGGATCTGCGACACGTGGCTATCGATGGCGCCCGCAAACTGGCAGCACGCTGCGATGACGACATCAATCACAGCGCAAATGTCGCCCGTCTTTCGTGCACGTTGTTCGATGAGTTGTCGAAGTTGTTCGAGATTGAACCGCACAACCGTTTGTATCTGGAAACAGCAGCACTCCTTGCCAATGTTGGCCTTGTTGTGTCGCACGCCCGTCACCATCTGCACACCTACTACATCGTTCGCAATGCCGACCTCGTGGGCTTCACCGACCACGAGATAGAACTCGTTGCCCAGATTGCCCGTTACCACCGCAAGAGCGAACCAAAACTGCAACACAATTCATTCGCCGCACTGTCCACCCACGACCAAGACATGGTGCGCATGCTTGCAGCAATCCTGCGCATCGGCATTGGCCTCGACCGCACCCATGATGGCCGCACCACTTCTCTCAAGGTGTCGATGAAACAATCACAAATCCAGATCGCGATTTCTGGAGATTCAGGCGACGACCTGCAACTCAACTTGTATGCGGCACAACAACGAACATCGCTACTCGGCGAAGTGTTTCAGAGTCCCGTTGTTGTGACGAGCAAGGCTTAGCCCGCAACAACGGTTGATGTGGTCACCGAGGTGGTGACTGGCACAGGAACAGTTGTCTTTGGAATAGTTGTTTTCGGAACAGTTGTCGTGGCCTTTGGCAACGTCGTTGTACTCGAAGTCGTTGTTGTGTAGTTCGGATCCTTCTTGTCCCACGGCGGAGGCTGTGATCCGAGTTCTTCGGGCTCTTTCACTCCGTCGAAGACATAGACACGATCTGCGTATTCGACCATCGCCGGGAAGTACTCAGAAATGAAAATCGGAATACGAATGCAACCGTGTGATGCAGGTTCATTCGGAACCATCATGGCTCCGTGAATCGCGATGCCGAAGTTGAAATACACCGGGTTCCACATGGTTCCCAACTTGCTCTCGCGAAGTCCGATTTTGCGGTTATAGAAGTAGTACACGCCACCAGGGGTAATTGCCTCACCACAGATGCCCTCTTTGATGACATCGGTTCCCTTGTTTCCTTCTTCGCCCGGGTCGATGATGACTTCCTCACACCATTCTTTTCCGGTGCCACTTGAGATGTGCGTGATGAGTTGCAACTCGGCGCCTTTGAACACGGTCATCACTTGTTCAGGCAGATACACCTCGACATGATTTGGCGTATTGGATTCGCGCCGTGCAGCAATCGTGACATTGCCGCGCATCGAATCCCACAACACCGGTGTCACAAAGTCGACGACCGTATCTCGGGTCATCTTCAGTGCGAGTGCCTGAAATGCCCAGATGGCCATGATCGTGTCGCCGCCGTAGATTCCATCCACTACGCCCGGATCGAATTTGAGATCCTTCAGTCGCTGCTGGATACGGCGCACATCGTCGCCCTTCATACCGCGACGCACAGTGCGATTCAGCGAGAAACACGTGATCGGAGACCCAGCAGGACACACGGTCGGATCAATCGTGGTGGTGGTTGTTGGAACAGCAACAGAGTTGTCGCGAGTGACCACAATTCCGGCAACGACGGACACAAAGAGAAGTCCGGAAATAAAGGCAGGACGCCAGTGTGCCCAAAAGGACCGATGGGGAGCTTCCATGCTCTCGGGCTCAAATGGTTCAGTCACGAGAACCCAACGCTACCAACGCCTTGGCGCGAGCGGAAAGCGCTATACAACGGGGCTGATATCGCGAATTTCGCGGCGAAGCTGCCGAGCTTCCTTCAGAATCTTCTTGATGACCGCTGGTGAGCTGAGGGTGGAGACGCCTCGTGTGCGAGGGAAATAGTCGACACCGAACTGGATCACCGTGTACCCATACTTCTGAGCCTTCACCACCAGTTCAGCGTCGATGAACGACCCCTCACTCTTCAGGTCAACATGATCGAATATTCGCGTTCGGCACAATTTGAACGCAAAGTTCACGTCACGCATGCGCACACCAAAGAGCACGCGAACCATGAGGTTGTAGAAAAAGGAATACACGGTGCGCACATACCCTTCGCCCGTTCGGTCGAAGCGATATGCACTCACAACATCAGCGTCGTAATAACGGAGCAATCTCATTGCCTTATGCACATCGTGCATATCGAATGGCAGGTCGGCATCGGTGTACAGCACCAAGTCGCCCGTGGCTGCTTCGAAACCAGACTTCATGGATCCGCCAAGTTTGCGGTTTTCGGGATGCCGCACCACCTTGATGTGTGAGTCCTGCGCTGCGAGACGTTGCGCGATGACTGGTGTGTTGTCAGTGGAAGCATCGTCAACGATGATGATTTCGTAATCGGCGATATCACCTTGAGATTTGAGATCCTCGCACTCTTCACGGGCAGCATCAATGGCGCGCTCGATGTAGTCCTGTTCGTTCCACATGGGAAAGAACACGGACAATTTGGCAAACGGGGAGATCTCCATGCATGTGCAGGCTAACGCTCGGTGACACACGTCCCCATCTGCTGATGTGTACGGTGACCCCATGGAATTCGCACCGCCAACTGCTCAAACCCCCGCTGTTCCTGGTTCTGGCTGGCAAACCGTCTCGGCAATCACCTGGATTGCAGTACTTTCTTCCCTCATCGCCATCACCATTTCCAGCCGCACCATTGGTCGTCCTGTGTGGTGGGTCGGCCCCACAGTCGACCCAGCCCCTGCCTATTTCATGTTGATCCCCATTGCCTGCGTCATCATTCCCTTGGTCGCAACCATCCGTCTTCCCGAGCGCATGGCAATCATCGGCGGAATCAGTGCCATCGTGCTCATGGCAACGGCAATTCCCGACATCAATGCCAGCCCAGCGCTCGCAATCGCAATAATTGCCATCGGTTTGGCCGCTCTGATCGAATCCATCGCCTTGGTTCTGGTCACACGCCACTACCGTTGACAAGATGTCGAAGGTCCTAACTACCCTCCCCATTGGTGAACGAGTCGGAATTGCTTTTTCCGGCGGACTCGATACCTCCGCTGCAGTTGCGTGGATGCGCGAAAAGGGAGCCATCCCATGTGCATACACAGCAGACCTTGGCCAGCCCGACGAAACGGACCTGTCCGGAATCCCTGACCGCGCGAAAGAATACGGCGCAGAGATTGCCCGACTCATTGATTGCCGCGCCGAACTGGTGCACGAAGGCCTTCTCGCCTTGCAGTGCGGAGCATTCCACATCACCACTGCCGGCAAAACCTATTTCAACACCACCCCACTCGGTCGCGCCGTGACCGGCACCCTTCTTGTGCGCGCCATGCGCGAAGACTCAGTCGATATCTGGGGAGATGGCAGCACCTACAAAGGCAATGACATCGAGCGTTTCTATCGCTATGGCTTGATGGTGAACCCCGACCTGCGCATCTACAAGCCATGGCTCGACCCAACGTTTGTCGACGAAATGGGCGGGCGCACCGAGATGAGCGAGTTCCTCACTGCTCGCAAACTTCCGTACAAGGCATCTGCCGAAAAGGCATATTCCACCGATTCGAACATCTGGGGAGCAACCCACGAAGCAAAGCTTCTCGAAGAGTTGAGCAACGGCATGGAACTTGTCGAGCCGATCATGGGTGTTGCCCATTGGAACGAAGACGTTGCTGTTGCATCGGAAGTTGTCTCCATTCGTTTCCACGAAGGTTTTCCTGTTGCAATCAACGGCAAGGAATTCGCATCGCAAGTCGAACTTGTTCTTGAAGCAAACGCCATCGGTGGCCGTCATGGTCTCGGCATGAGCGACCAGATCGAGAACCGCATCATCGAAGCAAAGAGCCGCGGCATCTACGAGTCACCTGGCCTCGCCTTGCTGCACATTGCCTACGAACGCTTGGTCTCTGGCATTCACAACGAAGCAACTTTGGAGAACTACCGCACCATGGGACGTCGCCTTGGTCGACTTCTCTATGAAGGACGCTGGTTTGATCCGCAATCACTCATGTTGCGCGAGCCCCTCATGCGCTGGGTGGGCACCGCCATCACCGGTGAAGTCACTGTGCGTCTGCGCCGTGGTGACGATTACAGCATTCTCGATACAACAAGTCCGAACCTCACATATGCGCCAGATCGTCTGAGCATGGAACGTGTTGAGGACTCTGCATTTGGTCCACTCGATCGCATTGGTCAACTCACGATGCGCAACCTCGACATCGACGACAGTCGCGCCAAACTTGAGGTTTACCGTGCTGCAGGCACATTGCCTAGCGGTGGCATCTTGGCCATCGAAGACAATTCCTGACACACACCACTGATGAGTGCCGCGCGAGCGGGCATGGTGGCCACCAGCACATGCTCTGTGTCGCCATGAGCGCCACCACCAACGGCACCAAGACCATCGAGGGTGTGCACACCAACAGCTGCCGTGAAGTTGCCGTCTGAACCGCCTCCGACAACGACTCCGTCAAGTACATCGATGCCAATGCGTGCAGCAACTGTTGCCGCAATCGGAAACAGCTCGGCCGCAGCAGACTCGTGCATCGGTGGTCGGCCAATCTGACCAGAGATCGTGAGACGCGCCTCTGGGTTGTGCAACTTCAATGCGGCGAATGCAGCCTCAACTCGCGGCTTTTCTGCGGGGATCGCAACGCGCACATCCACAGCACATGTGGTGAGTGCAGGAACCACGTTGTCGGCGGTACCTGCAGATGCAAGTGTCGGCGT
>JBEAXB010000263.1:0-4095 GCA_041160045.1 Actinomycetota bacterium | reverse complement strand
GAACAAAGGCGTCATCGACCAGGTGGGTTCGCCTCGCGATGTGTACGAACAACCAACCACTCGGTTTGTTGCCCAGTTCATCGGAGAAACCAACACGGTGATGCTGGGAGGCAAAGAAGTACTGGTGCGGCCAGAACACACACGAATCGTTGCCGATGCAGAACCATCTTCATTCCGTGGCATCGTGCGCGAGATCACCTTTGCTGGCCCCATCAAGACCGCGGTGGTGAAACTCTCTGTTGATGACTCCACCGTCCTTGCGACATCGACGAGCAGAATCGAAGATCACTGGACAATCGGCCAAGAAGTGGGAATCATTTTTGACCATATTTTGACCACCGTCGCCTCGTAACTGAGGGTGTCTACAATATGTAGACTGCTGGAATGGCAAAGAAATCCATCAAGGAAACACCAAAGACCACAACCATTCGGGTGGATGCAGGCACACATGCACGCATGGTGAAACTTTCCGAACAATCAGGTCGGTCCATTGTGGACCTCGTTCGATCTGGTCTTGATGCCTTAGAGCGAAAGCAATTCATGGATGACTTAGGTCGTTACTACGAAGAACTACGCAAAGACCCTGAGCGCTTGCGCCGAGAAACAGAACAAGACATGCAATGGCAGTTGGGTGCCGCGTCCCAAGGAGATCACGATGACTCCGACGACTGGTGAAATCTGGTGGGTGGATTTCGGCGTGAAGCAACCGCGTCGCCCCGCGAAGCGCAGACCAGCTGTTGTGGTCGCACCATTTGAATCTGACGAATGGGACTACCAGAACTTCGTCATGATTCCGTTAACAAAACGATTTCGTGAAAAGCCATCAGAGGTACGTATTCTTCCGACTTCCGAAAATGGTTTGCAAGTGCAGTGCTGGGCACAGTGTGAGTTGTCAACATCGATGCCATCGATAAAGCTTCTCGAAAAAATAGGTGTCGTTGACCCAGATACTTGGCAACGCATCCGCTGGATTCTGCGCACCTTTATGGGGTTTGATTAGTCGCGGTTGGTGACTTGGCCGTGCATCACGAGGCCGTGGTCGGGAAGGGTGACGATGCGCAGGGTGGCGCCGGCGAGGACTTGGTCGCGGACATCTTCGAGTGCGTCGTCGGGTTTGTAGCGGTTGTTGATGAGGCCCATGTCGGCTTCCACGATGCCGTCGGTGCCGATGGTGCGGAACACATCGATGAGCATGGCTATTTCAATGCCGTAGCCGGTCACAAAAGAAAGTGACTTGGCAAGAGTTGCTTCGATGGCAACTTGGCCACTGAGTGGTTGCGACAAGTACGTAAGTTGCGGGGCGACACGGCGAAGGATGGGGCGGCCGACAAGTTCGGTGACACGGCCGGCGGGGATTTCGCGGGGTTCGTTGTTTTCATCAACACGAATGAAGCCACCTTTGACAAACGAGATGTTGGGGGTGCCGATGGGAGCGATGAGAGCTGCGATGTGTTCGAGGCTGATGTTGCCGAGATCTGCATCGAGGAACACATACCAATCGGCAGTGGTGGCGTGCACACCGCGATAGAGCGAATCACCTTTACCAAGCACGGGGCCAAGTTCTGGTTGGAGAGATGGAATATGGAGCGAGTCGATGCCATGTGATTGCGCAATAGTTGCGGTGGAATCGGTGGAGCCACCATCAAGAACAATGGCAGTGGTGACAAGGCCGGCGTCGAGGGCTTCGCGCATGACAGCCGCGGTGCGTTGCATGCCAACTTCTTCATTGAAGGCAGGCACGAGGAGTGCAATGGTGGTCATGCAGGTAATGGTGGCAGTACTAGTTGTGCAAGTGGGCCACGTGGGTACACGCCGTATGCGGGGAGGCGATCGCGCCAGTGCGAGGGGCAATGCTCCGGGGCGATTTCGCTGAGTGGTTCGAGAACGAAACGGCGCTCGGCAAAACGTGGGTGCGGGATGGTGAGTTCTTCGCTTTGGATGACCATGTCGTCGTAGAACAAGATGTCGAGATCAAGGGTGCGCGGGCCCCAGCGGATGACGCGCTTGCGTTCGGCTTCGGCCTCGATGATGTGGAGGCGGCGCAAGAGGGCGAAGGGGTCGTACGAGGTTTCGATGAGGGCCGCCATATTGAGGTACGGGCCCTGGTTGTCGGGGCCACCGACAGGGTCTGTTTCGAATACTTGCGAGTAGGTGATGACGCCATGGAGCGAATCGAGCGCGAACCGCAGGTACGAGACACGGTCGCCAAGGTTTGACCCAAGCGCAATGATGGCGCGGTGGGTAGAGGCCGGATCGATGGAAAGGTCATTGGCCATTCCTTCTGTCTATCTGCGCAAAGCATGTGTTCACTACGCTCGCATCATGGTTGAAAAGGTTTCGTACGACGAGTTCGGCATGTTCCACGAGAATGCTGCTGAATATGGCATTGCATGCTGCTGAATATGGCATTGCATATGCAGGTCCGCCTGTTGTGTCGCGTGAGTATGTGGCAGTGGGTGGCGGTCGTTCGTTGTCGGCATTGAAGTGGGGTGCAGAATCACCACGTCTCGTGTTCTTGCACGGTGGCGCACAGAACGCACACACCTGGGACACTGTGGCGTTGGCGTTGGGCCAGCCGATTTTGTGCGTTGATTTGCCGGGGCACGGGTATTCAGATTCGGCAGCAGCCTTTGATGTGTCTGCGTTGCCACTGCAACAAAACGCGGCAGATGTTGCAACCGTGATTCGTGCGCTGGCACCACAGGCAGAAGCAGTGGTGGGCATGTCGCTTGGCGGCATCACCACGCTGGCCCTCACCCGTGACCATGTCGAACTGGTGCGCAAGATGGTGCTCGTGGATATCACGCCAGGCGTGAACCAGGAAAAGACAAAGCAGATCACTGATTTTGTGAATGGGCCTGCAACGTTTCCTTCGTTCGAGGATTTGTTGGCGCGTACGATCGAATTCAACCCAACGCGCACTGTTGAATCATTGCGTCGCGGCATTTTGCATAACGCGTTGCAAGAAGACGATGGTTCGTGGGTGTGGCGGTATCGCCGGGCCGATGCTCCCCCGCTGCCAGAGATGGATGGCAAAGTGGAGCGACCATCTACTGCATCGTTGTGGGATGTGGTGTCTGGGTTTGGCGACCCGTTGATGTTCGTGCGCGGAATGCGCAAGCAATCCGTTGTCAGCGACGAAGACGAAGCAGAGTTGTTGAAGCGAGCACCGCACACACGTGTTGAGCGGGTGGAAGAAGCAGGCCACAGCGTGCAAGGTGACACGCCGCTTGAATTAGCTGCGCTGATTCGCCACTTTGTGGGGCTCTAAGCAGCGAGAAATTCCATGGCGGCATCTGTTGCTGCCTGGTCATAGCCAACAACGAGATGTCGGTTGGCATAAATCGACTTGTAGATCCAGCCCATGTTCTTTGCCATGGTGCGCGCAACATACGGGGCAGTGATTTGGTCGCCACGCGCGATGGTGACAAGAACGCGTGCTTCCTTCACCTTTGATGAGATGTCTTTGGTAATGGTGAGCGGGCGAACTGCGGCGGGAAGGTTGGCACACGTGGCAAAGAGTTGGGCTTCAGAGCCGATGGTGAACTTGTACGGAACAACGGCGGCGTGGGCTGCAGCAATGAAGGCGGCTGATTTCTGCGAGACATCGGCACAACGGGCCAGTGCCGCATCAGCTGTTGGGGGCTCGCCAGCAAGGGCCAACAATTGGGCGCCGTCACCATCGATGGCGTCGGTGATTGCTTCAAAGAGTTGCTGGGGCTGGCCGTTCGGAAGCGAGCGAAGCGCCGCACGGCTCACAGTTTCGAAGGTGATGCCAGCAGCAACGCGGTTGAGGCGAATGGCAGTTTTGAGTTTGTTCAGTTCCTTGGCCACGTTTGCGTTCATGGGGCACGACAAGTGCGATGCACACCAACGCACTGCAGTGTGTACTCCGAGTGCCGTGGCTGCGATGTGACGCGTTGCTTGTTTGACAACCGACGTGGTGGGGTCTGTGGGCGAATCAAACACTGCGACATCGATGGAGGATGGTTGCTGCACCATCCATGCAGTGCCGGTGGTGGCGCCAGTGCCCCACCCGATGACGGATACTTTTTTCGTGTTGAGTGCAGTGCGCACAAATTCCAAATCATTCAC
>JBEAXB010000051.1:0-6132 GCA_041160045.1 Actinomycetota bacterium | reverse complement strand
CGCAGCGACAGGTACGACAACCAACCAACAAGAATCGGCAACCAATACTGCGCGATGCGATATGACAGAACCGCAACGGTGGCAGTGGGTCGGGCGATACCGAAACCAACGAGCGAGGGAATGTAAATGCCTTCGACGATTCCGAGGCCACCCGGGGTAATCGGGATAACTGAAAAGACATTTGCGAGCCCAAACGACACGACGAGCGCATCGAACCCGAGGGTTCCGCCAAAAGCACGCACAAAGACCCACAACGACAAAGCATCGAGTGCCCAGTTGAGGGTGGCCCATCCGACCACCCGTCGCAATAGTGCCCGATCGGCTGCGAGCCCTTCGATTCGTGAGCCGAGGTGCTGCAACACTTCGGCAGCATGCTGCTCATCGAAACGCAATCTGCGAGCAATGGTGCGCACAAGTTTTTCAGAGCGACCCTGCCCTTCGACCAACCCAAAAATCAGGAAGGCTGCAAAGGCCATCAAAATGACACCAACGATGGCAGCTGATCCGTACGCAGGGTTTACTCCGCGTGTCGGAATCGAGATGATGAGCCCCAACCACAAGATGAAGTTGAGAACTACGGCGGAACCAATCCCTGCAGTTGCCAGCGCAAAGGCAGCATCGGGACCACGCACGCCACACATGGTGATGAGGCGAAAGCCGAGCGCCGAACTTGCTGCACTGCCACCAGGAACAATGTTGCCGAGCGCCTTGGTGCTGAGCTGAATCCGAAACAAACGAAGAATGCCTATTCGGTCGCCATGTTCTCCGAGCGCCGCCTTTGTGAGAAGTGAATATGCGAGCAGTGAGAATCCCTGGAGACCAAGCGCCACCACGAGAAGATTCGGATCGATTGTTTTCAGGTTGCCGACTGCAGAGCGAAAGCTCGGGATCAACGGCAGGACAAAGAAGTAGACAATGGCCGCAAGCAGGACAATTTGAAATGTCCTACTGATGCGCCATCGGCGCGGCTTTACGTCACTCACTCGTACCATCGTTGCCGAGAAGTGCCCGCTCATCAGGGAATGACCTGACAATTCTCAGAAGTTCCGCGTGCAGGTTGGGTGCGATGGATGCATCGGTGACACCCAATCGCACCAAAACAAGGTTTCGATGGGGAGAAATCCAAATATGTTGCCCTTGATAACCGAGCGAGAGCATTGATCCTTCGTCATCGGGGGAAATCCACATATGCCCGCCGTAATCGAAACCATTTTCGTCGTCATGTGCGAAGAATGTGCCTGCAAATTGCACCCAATCGTGGGTCAAAATTTCTCTGTCACCCCAAGCGCCATCATTCAGATACAGCAAACCAAACCGGGCAAAGTCGCGCGCAGTCGCATACACATACGATGATCCGACAAAGTTCCCACTTGCATCGAAGCGCGGCTTGGCTGATGTCATTCCGAGCGGGTCGAACAATCGTGACTGCATGAACACACTCATTGCATCGCTTGAGTTCGGCAATTCGCCAAGTGCGCGAGCCAACAAGCGCGAGACGATGTTGGTGGTTCCCGATGAGTACAAATATTTCGCGCCCGGTGCTGCATCGAGAACCTTCGCAATTGCGTAGGCAGCGTGATTCCCAGAGAATTCATTGTCGCCAAACAACATGTCGATCACATCGGATGACGCGTCATCGATGTAATCCTCGCGCCATTCGAGGCCACTCGACATGTTCAATAGATGCCGCAGTGTGATCCCGGATCGCTCGTCGTTTTCCCACTCGGGAAACAGGTTGCTTTGGTCGAGCGACAACAGCCCATCTGCAACAGCCATTCCGACAAGAGCCTGGGTGATGGTCTTTGCAATCGACCAAGAGATGAGTGTCGTGTCGGCGTCCACATCGGGGCCGTACATCTCACGCACAATCTGGCCGTTGTGCACCACCAAAAGAGCCGTGGTGTTGCCGACATTCGGGGCCTGACTCGCAAGAACTGCGATCGCCGAATCCATTTGCTCGGCATCGACCCGTTCGCTCGGCTCGGAGGTCACCCAGCCATCGATGGGGAGATAGTCCGTAGCCACATCAGAAGGCTAGGCGCAGACAAGCGCCGAGAGAAGCCTTCAAGTGACGAATGACCATCGCCTAAACCCCTGATGAAGCACCCTCAGAGAGCGCGGGTGCGCCGAGTTCGGGTCAATTTCACTAGCGTTTCAGATTATGAGCATTTTGAGCACGACTGCCCCAGACATCAAAACAGCCGCTTCGGTCATTTCGACGGCCCAAGCAATGGTCGACAAAGCAATAGCAACGCTGATTGCAAAAGGTGGCCCAGACGCCAACCAAACCCTTGCTTACGACATCGCGCACGTTGCAGCAGCTGTCACGACATCCTCGTCACTTCTTGAATACGGTGCAAAAGGCGAACTTGAAGGCAACATCACCTGTGCTTTCACCGCCGACATGGTGCACGACTTCATCACTCGCCTCATTGGTCGCGAAGACATGTGGGGCGTCAGTGCTGCAGATCTTTCATCGGCACATGATTTCGTGCAGACCTACCGTTCACCAGAATTTCTTGCATCGCTCGCTGATCAGTCTGGTCCACGTCACCTTGCAGATGATTTTGAAATGGTGCAAGACACCTTTCGTTCATTCGCAGGAAAAGTTGTTGCTCCCCATGCCGAGCACGTCCACCGCCACAACGGCGACGTACCGGAAGAAGTCATTGCTGGCCTCGCCGAGATTGGTGCATTTGGCTTGAGTGTTCCTGTCGAATACGACGGATTCAGCGATGGTGGAGAAGGCGAATACATGGCATCAGTCATCGCTACCGAGGAATTGTCACGTGCATCGCTCGGTATCGGCGGATCGCTCATCACTCGCCCCGAAATTCTCACACGCGCACTTGTCAAGGGTGGAACAGAAGCCCAGAAGCACGAATGGCTGCCGAAGTTGGCTAGCGCTGAAGTGATGTCTGCTGTTGCCGTGACCGAACCTGATTACGGATCCGATGTTGCCAACCTGAAGACCACTGCCGTCGAAGGCAAGGGCCCGAACGGTGAAGCCGGCTGGGTCATCAATGGCGTCAAGACATGGTGCACATTTGGTGCCCGCGCAAACGTACTGATGCTGCTTGCACGTACCGACCCTGATCGCACAAAGACCCACCGCGGCTTGTCACTGTTCATCGTGCCGAAGCCACAAGGCGACTCACACGGCTTCATGTTCAATCAGGACGGTGGCGGAAAGATGGAAGGTCGCCCCATCGACACCATTGGGTATCGCGGAATGCACAGCTATGAAATCGCCATCGAAAACTGGTGGGTTCCAGAAGCAAACCTCATCGGTGAGCGCGACGGACTTGGCAAGGGTTTCTATTTGCAGATGGCCGGATTCGAAAATGGTCGCCTGCAGACAGCTGCACGTGCAGTTGGTGTGATGCAGGCTGCTTACGAAGCAGCCCTTGATTACGCAAACAACCGCACCGTATTCGGTCACCCAATCAGCGAGTATGAACTCACCCGCGTGAAACTTGGCCGCATGAACGTGATCATTCAGGCATCGCGCCAGTTCTCCTACTCCGTTGCCCGCCTTATGGGCAAGGGCGAAGGTGCAATGGAAGCAAGCATGGTGAAGGCCTACGTGTGCAAGGCAGCCGAATGGGTCACCCGCGAAGCACTGCAAATTCACGGTGGCTTTGGCTATGCAGAGGAATACAGCGTCAGCCGCTTGTATGTCGATGCACGCGTGTTGTCAATCTTTGAAGGCGCCGACGAGACACTGTGTCTCAAGGTGATCGCAAAGAATCTGTGCGACTCTAAAAAGTAATCACACCAGCTCGAGCAACGACGCAATGCGTCGACACGAAACAAGATCAACCGCGTCATCGTAGGGATCAACCAGAATCGGTATGAGGCCGGCGGCTGTCGCGCCACCAACATCCATCACCACCGAATCACCCACGTAGGCGATACGCGATGTTTCGATGCCGGTGAAGTGTGGCAACGCGAAATCAAAGATGCGCGGGTCCGGCTTTGTCACGCCGACAACATGACTATCGACGATGCACAACACGCTCGCGTACTCACCTGGGCCAACCTGACAAATTCCGCTGCGTCCGAGAATCTCTTCAATCTGGCCACTTGCATTGCTCACGATGCCGATCGGCACGCCTTGAGCATTCAGCGCCCGAAGTGCTTCGGCCGAACCAGCAAGCGGAGCACGCCACAGATGTGCGTGGCGAGTACGGGACAACACGACAACAGCAGCATCAAGGTTTCGCTCTGGCACACCGACAAGAGAGACGTAGGCACGGTTGTAGTGGGACCAGTCGTCCTCCCCCGATCCTTGCCGCGATTTGGCTGCCATTGCTCCGTAATGAGCCCGCACGTAGGCCTGCTCGTCGGTGGTCGCTCCGTAATAGGCCAAGGTCGGTGCCATGACCGAGGGATCAGGGATGAGGAACACTCCCCCAGCGTCAAAGAGGATGGCGTCGTACTCGGGTTTCACAGCCGAGACCTTACGCTCTACGATTGACCCGTGCGCCCAGCCCGTGATTTTTTCAAACCTCTCGCCGCCGGTGCCCCCGCTCCGGTGCACGAGATCCCATTCAAGCCAAGTCGTGTCATCCACTTCTTCCCGCCTCACAACGAAAAGATGGTGTCGAAATTACCCGACACCATTCCGAACGTCGACATCATTCTCGGAAACCTTGAAGATGCAATTCCGATGGCGGACAAGGAAGCAGCTCGCGCAGGCCTCATCAAGGTGGCAAACACTCTTGATTTCGGCACAACGCAATTGTGGACCCGCGTCAACAGCCTCGACTCTCCGTGGTTCCTCGACGACCTCATCGACATCGTGACCAAAGCCGGCGACAAGTTCGACGTCATCATGATTCCTAAGGTCGAAGGCCCAGAAGACATCCATTACGTTGATCGTCTTCTTGCACAGCTCGAAGCTCGCGCCGGTTTGAAAAAGCCGCTGCTTCTTCATGCCATTCTTGAAACCGCTCGCGGAGTTGCAAACGTCGAAGAGATTTGCGCCGCATCACCTCGCATGCAGGGCATCTCGCTCGGACCAGCAGACCTTGCAGCCAACCGCCGCATGAAGACCACCCGCGTTGGTGGTGGACACCCCGATTACATCGTGCGCGCCGACCCGAAGGGCGACGACTACGAAGGCGCTCGCACCATCTACCAACAGGATCTGTGGCACTACACAATGGCCCGCATGGTCGACGCCTGTGTCATGCATGGCGTTCTGCCGTTCTATGGCCCATTCGGCGACATCAAGGACACCGTGGCGTGCGAGGACCAGTTCCGCAATGCATACCTTCTTGGTTGCGTCGGTGCTTGGAGTTTGCACCCAGTCCAGATCGACATTGCAAAGCGCGTGTTCAGCCCGCGCCCTGCCGATGTCATTCAGGCACAACGCGTCATCGATGCCATGGGCGACGGCACAGGTGCCATCATGCTCGACGGCAAGATGGAAGACGATGCGTCAGTCAAGCAGTGCAAGGTCGTTGTCGAACTTGCCCGCCAACTTGCAGCACGCGACCCGGAACTTGCCGCCTCGTACGGCTTCTAGATTTCTCAACACACAGGAGACACCATGTCTGCACTACGCCCACGTCGTTCCGCCCTCTATATGCCCGCCGCCAACGAGCGTGCATTGGAAAAGGCCAAGGGAATCTCCACCGATGCCATCATCTTCGACCTTGAAGACGCAGTGTCGCCTGATTCAAAAGATGTTGCACGCGCGCAAGCCGTGGCAGCGGTGAACTCGGGCGAATACGGCAAGCGCGAACTCACCATTCGATGCAATGCACTCGCCACCCCGTGGGGTCATGCCGATGTTGCAGCAGCAGCAAAGGCGTGCGTTGCCGCTGTTGTGATTCCAAAGATCAACTCGGTTGAAGAAGTGAACGAAGTATCAGCAGCGCTCGATGCCGCCGGCGCGCCGAAGGAAATGATGATCTGGGCGATGATCGAAACACCGACAGCCATCTTCGACTGTCGTGCAATCGCAGCGCATCCTCGCGTTGCCGTTCTCGTAATGGGAACAAACGACCTGGCAAAGGAACTTCGCGCCATGCAGGTGCCTGGCCGCGCTCCGTTGTATCCGAGTCTTCACATGGCATTGCTTGCTGCCCGCGAGGCCGGCAAGACAATTCTTGATGGCGTCTA
>JBEAXB010000262.1:0-3024 GCA_041160045.1 Actinomycetota bacterium | reverse complement strand
ACCGACAAGTTCAGCTGCGATATCGGAGGACTCGCGATCGATGAAATAGTTCGGAAGACGATGCCCAAGAATGTCGAGACACGGATCCATCATCAGTTCCTTCTTCAGCACATAGCGGGGGCGCAATCCAGCATGTGATGCAACGACCCAAGCGCTCATGATGGAATCGGCCAAGCTCGCGTGACGACACCGGTGCCAAGCTTGTCTGCACCTTCCACAGTGAATTTGACTCCCACTGTGTAACGCAACGCATCGATGAGGCGCGTTGTCCACCATGTTTGTAATCCATAGTTGGCATCAATGCTCTTTGCGCGACCCGTGCACCACAACCACAGAGCATGCAACACGCCTGCTGTCTCGAGCACCGCCCAGCACACACCAAATGCAGTGAATCGAACCAACGGGAAGCGAACCCGGCCTCTGACCAGATCAGCCACGGAGAGCACGAGCACCCAGACTGGCGACAAGATAATCAGGACAATGGCCAGAAGTGCGATGGCCGTGGCGATGACAGGCCGACGGAGCCAACTTTTTCCCATGCCCTCACCCTATTGGATGGCCCCGCGCCAGACGGAACCCATAATCCGTGGGGGTTACAGGTTGACAAATCGTATAAGTTGCTAGGTAATGACTGACATCGCACCCACTAATACCCGCGTCACTTTTCGGGTCAATGGACGCGATGTCTCGGTTGCGCAGGATCATCCCCATCTTCTCGCAGCATTGCGCGACGAGCTCGATATCACCTCTGCCAAGGATGGTTGCTCGCCGACTGGTCAGTGCGGCTGTTGCACCATCATGATCGACGGCAAGGCGCAGGTGTCATGCCAGTACCCCGTCAGCAAGGCCGAGGGACGAGACATCATCACCCTCGAAGGCGTCGATGAGGCTGAGCGTGCGACATATTCCGATGCGTTCGCAGCATGCGGTGGTCTGCAATGCGGATTTTGTATCCCGGGAATCGTGATGCGCGCGAAATCTCAGATTGACAAAAAGGGTAAGGACCTCAAGCGCGAAGACATGGCGCGCCATCTCGGTGCGCACCTGTGTCGCTGCACGGGCTACGTCAAGGTTCTCGACGCAATTGACGCGGTGGCACAAGGTGTCACAGTCAACACATCATTGCCAGGCGGAGTCGGTACGAGGGGTGCGAAATACGAAGCACCCGAGTTAGCACTCGGAGATCGCGGGTATGTCGATGACATTCGCATTCCCGGCACGCTTCATGCAGCGCTTCACCTCACTGCACACGTGCGAGCAGACATTTTGGGTATCGACACGTCTGAGGCGCTGTCCGCGCCAGGCGTGCACGCCGTGTACACAGCCGATGATGTTCCGGGCGACATTCGCGTCGGCATCATCTACAAGGACTGGCCAATCTTTATCGGAGTCGGCGAACGCACTTCGTATGCCGGTGACGTTTTGGCAATCGTGGTTGCCGACACTCGCCGTCAGGCTCGCGCCGCAGCAGAACTTATTCGCGTGAACTATGCCCCACTGCGACCGATTGTGGATGCACTCGCAGCAATTGACGACCCTGAGATCGCAGTCTGGAAGACAGACAACAATGTGCTCTCTCGCAGCGAGTACTCACGCGGCGACACGAAGGCTGCGTTGGAAATCAGTGCATTCACTGTCACCGAGACGTTCAACACACAGCGCATCGAACATGCCTTCCTCGAGCCCGAGTCAACTCTCGCTGTTCCCGACACTGCACACGGAACAATGCATGTGTATTCCGGAGGCCAGGGCGTGTGGGACGATCGCGATCAGATTTGTGCAATCCTCAATGTTCCCACCGACAAAGTGACTGTCGAATTGGTCTCCAATGGTGGAGCATTTGGCGGCAAAGAAGACATGTCGAACCAAGGCCAAACAGCGCTTGCGGCTTGGCTGTTACAAGTACCGGTGAAGTGCACCTTGTCGCGCGAAGAAAGCCTGCTGATGCATGCCAAGCGCCACCCGATTCGCATGGAGTACACCGTTGGTTGTGATGCCAACGGAATGCTCACTGCAGTTCATGCGCGTATGGTTGGCGACTCTGGCGCCTATGCATCGGTCGGCATGAAAGTTCTCGAGCGGGCTGCAGGTCATGCAACCGGCCCGTATCACACCCCCACAGTTGATGTTGCTGCCATTGCGGTGCGCACCAACAACCCGGTCTGCGGAGCGTTTCGTGGCTTTGGTGCAAACCAAGCGCAGTTCGCAATGGAGGGTTGCCTCGACAGGCTTGCCGACCAATTGGGTATCTCAGGTTGGGAAATTCGCAAACGTAACGTGATTCACCCTGGTCAAGTGTGGGGCCCTGGCCAAATCATGGACGATGGCTGCCTCGGTGCAGAAATGTGCCTCGACACAATTAAGCCTGCCTACGACGAAGCGATTGCCAACGGCAAGGCGGTGGGTCTTGGGCTTGGTCTAAAGAACTCAGGGCTCGGTAATGGGTTCCGCGAAATCGCCCGTGCTGTGGTGCACTTTCGTGCAGACGGAATCGTGGAAGTTCGTCACGGTTGGACCGAGAGCATCTTCAATTCGCGTCATCGTGGATACAACGCGCCAACTTGGTTTCGGACAAACCACTGGCAGTCGCGGAACGCTCATGGCAGCCGCGAGCGTGCAACAAGCATGTGCACTCGCCGATGAGGGCGGGCGCCAGATTGGCATCGATTACATGGGCGAATACGTCATCGACTGGACTCAACACCTTGGCGAACCTGGCGTAGAGAATCCGATCATCCATTCGGCTTTCGGTTATGCCGCACAACTCGTGATCATGGACAAGGAAACACAAGCCATCGACAAGGTTGTCGCCGTGCACGATGTGGGTCGCGCCGTGAACCCCACCCTGTGCGAAGGACAGATCGAAGGTGCCGTCCACATGGGTCTCGGATATGCCCTGTCCGAAGATTTCCCAAGTAATGAACTTGGCTTCCCGACAAACATGACATTGCGCTCACTCGGAATTATCCGTCCGAAAGACATGCCACCAATCGACGTCACGATGGTGGAATGCCCACAACCACG
>JBEAXB010000050.1:0-6157 GCA_041160045.1 Actinomycetota bacterium | reverse complement strand
CCTTCAGGCCGTCTCGGACAGATTGAACTGATTCAAAACGAGGTTCCATAAGACCTCCCAACCTAGTGGGGCGACCCATCGCGCCGAGTATTGGGCCTGTGGCGCCCATCCCTCCCTTGGAATGTGCCGACCAGCACCTAATGTTCCAAGCATGTTCAGAGACACACTTGTCGTAGCACTTGGTACCGCCATGTCTCGCCTGACTGGGCTGTTGCGCGTCATTGTCTTTGGAGTCATCATCGGACAAACAGCCTTGGCAGATGCATTTGACGGAGCAAACAACTCCCCCAATTCGATCTATGAACTTCTCGTCGGCGGATTACTGGCCGCAAGCCTTGTGCCCTTATTCACTCGCTTTGCCGAAGATGAAGACGAGGAAGCCACACAGGCAGTGGTGTCCACATCTCTCATCGTGCTTGCCATCGCAACAGTGGTGGCCATTCTTGCTGCGCCGTGGATCTTTCGCTTGTACTCCCTGCACCCGAGCCCACTGGTCGACGCAGAACTGTTCCGCCATGTCGGAACCGTCATGTCGCGTATTTTCCTGGTGCAGATTTTCTTCTACGGCCTCACCGCCATCGGCTCTGCATTGCTCAACTCTCGTCGCCATTTCTTTGCTGCAGCATGGGCCCCGGTGCTGTCGAACCTGGTCACCATCACATTGCTGCTCATCATTCCGTTCACACGAGACGGAACCCCCGGCCTCAATGATGTCCTCAATGACCACACCTTTTTCCTTTTGTTGACATTGTCGTCCACCGGCGGAATCGTGGCCATGGGACTTGTACTCATCCCAGCATTGCGCCGTGCCGACATACCATTTGTTTTCAAGCCAAACTTTCGGCACCCCGCTGTGCGCACGATGGTCAAACTCTCGTCATGGACATTTGGTTTCGTCGTCACCAACCAGATCTCGCTCGTTGTCATCAAGAACCTTGCCGAACCAGGCAGCGGTAATCAGGATGCCTACAGCAAGGCTTTCACCTTTTTCATGTTGCCCCATGGACTGCTCGCCATTTCCATCGCCACCACATTTGTCCCCGAATTGGTTCGCCGTGTTCGCGCTGGCGACAAGGATGGTTTTGCGTCGTGGACAACGTCGGGGATTCGCTGGATTGGCTTGTTGACAATTCCGTCTTCCATCGCAATCGTTATCCTTGCCCATCCGATCATCAGTTCATTGCTCGAACACGGACACTTCAATTCAATGGCTTCGTACAACACAGCCCGGGCACTCGCTGGCTTCTCCGTTGGTCTGTCAGGCTTCTCGCTGTACATCTTCGCCTTGCGCGGCTTCTACGCCCACGAGGACACACGTACACCGTTCTACCTCAACGTGTTTCAGAATGCACTCAACATCATTCTTGCGTTGCTTCTTGTCGAACGTTACGGAGTCCTTGGCCTAGGTCTTGCTTTCGGCATCGCGTACATGGTTTCAGCCGTGCTTGTTCTTCGTCTCCTGCACACCAAATACAGAGCGATTCAATGGCTTAGTTTGATATCGCTTCTGTGGAGAACAGTTGCGGCAAGCACGATCATGGCTTCTGTTGTCCTTGGTCTGCACATCATCATCGATGCAAAGTCTGGTATCTCGGAACTCGCCAAGGTGTTCTTGTGCATCACTGCCGGGCTACTTGTCTACATCACTTCTTTGTATGCATTCCACGTGCCCGAGATGCGTAACTTGTCTTCATTATTGCCACGCCGAAATACCGACGTAGAGACAACGCTCTAGTTATTTACAGAGCAAGAACAACCAAGTCGTCGCGATGAACGACTTCCACTGATTCAATGTTTGACAGTTCGGCAGTTCGTTTGCCGATACTTGCGGCCGCCGTTGCTGAAGACATTGCGGCCATTCCACGGGCCAATACGACACCCGATGAATCGATGATCTGCACCGTAGCGCCGACATCGAATGAGCCATTGACGCCAGTGACTCCGGCAGGCAGTAGCGACGTTCCGCGGTTCACCAATGCATCTCGCGCACCATCATCAATAGTGATGGTGCCTTCGACCTCAGCGGCGAACGCAATCCACAATTTACGAGCCGACAATTGACGATCATGCGGCAAAAAGCGTGTGCCGACTGGTTCGCCGTTGATTGCAGCAGCGACCACAGCAACTGAATCTGCTGATGCAATCACTGCTGTCACACCAGACCAAGATGCGATTCGAGCGGCAGCCAACTTTGATGCCATGCCTCCGCTCCCTCGATTAGTTCCGGCACCATCTGCCGTTACTGCCAACAATGGGTCGTCGGCAGCGACTTCTGCAATCACCGTTGCGTCGGGATGCGTACGAGGATCGGAGGTATACAAGCCTTCGATATCTGTGAGAAGAATCAGCAAGTCGGCAGATACAAGATGAGCAAGCAATGCAGCCAGATGATCGTTGTCGCCATATCGAATTTCATTATTTGCGATTGCATCATTTTCATTGATGATGGGGACGCACCCGAGTTCGAGCAAACGGCCCAACGTGTTGCGTGCATGAAGATATTGATGACGATCCACAAAGTCGTGTGGAACAAGCAGCACTTGCGCGCCGACAATGCCGTGCAGGGACAATGCAGCGTTGTATGCAGCCATTAACTGAGGTTGACCGACAGCCGACAGTGCCTGCAATGACAAAATATCTGACGGCCGTTCGGCAAGGCCAAGCCCTGCAACGCCAGAAGCAACTGCGCCTGAAGTTACGAGAAGAACTTCATGTCCGTCGGCACGTGCGTGAGCGAGCTGGGCAACAACCGACGAAATGACGTCTGTCCGAATGTGTCCTTCGGAATCTGTGAGGGACGAGGATCCCAGTTTGACGACAACACGCATCGCTACAGACTTACACTTCCGGAACGAATTCGAAACTGAATTCCGAAATCCACACGATGTCACCCTCGACAACACCTGCGCGAGTCAGCAACCGTGGAACACCCAATTTGGCTAGTCGTTCATCGATGTAGTTCAGAGCTTCCGGTGTGGTGACATCGTTCAGAGCAACAATGCGCTCGGCATTGCGTCCGTGCACACGGAATTCCTTGTCACCCAACTTTTCGATCCATGCATGATCAGGGTCGGGACGCATGATGATTGTGGCTTCGACAGTTGGCTCGGTATTACGTGCATATGAGACCTGTTGTGCGAGTGCTCCGACAATGCTGCGCACATTCTGGGTAGTGATCGAGGACATTGACAAATGTGGCCACTCGGCAAGAGCCTCGGGCGAAATACTGTCGATCTTTGTTCCGACAATGAGAGACGGACGCTCGAGAAGTTCGGGGCGATAGTTGCCCACCTCGTGACGCAGAATGCGCAGTTGCTCGTCGGGTTCAATTCCGTCGAGCGCGACAAGGTCGACGAGATAACACAGCACGCGAGCACGTTCGATGTGACGAAGGAATTGATGTCCGAGCCCGCGACCTTCGCTTGCACCTTCAATCAGACCAGGAATGTCGGCCATCACGAATTCGGTGGTGTCGTCGATGCGTACAACACCAAGATGAGGCTCGAGAGTGGTAAACGGATAGTTAGCAATCTTTGGCTTTGCTGCAGACACAGTGCTGATGAAGGTGCTCTTGCCAGCATTCGGGAAACCAACAAGGGCCACATCGGCCATCAGTTTTAATTCGAGTAGCAACCAACGCTCGGTTGATTCTTCGCCCTGTTCGGCAAAGATTGGCTCACGTCTTTTGTTGCTGAAAAATTTTGCGTTGCCGCGTCCTCCGCGACCACCTGGCGACGCCATCCACCTGTCGCCATGATTCACGAGGTCGGCCAGAATCTCGCCGGTGTACATGTCGCGCGCAACGGTTCCTTCTGGAACAGCGATAATCAGATCTTCGCCGCGACGACCATGCAAATCCTTGCCCTTGCCGTGCACTCCATCTTTGGCGCGACGGTGGGGATGATCGCGAAATGCAAGAAGCGAAGCGACGTTGTGGTCGGCAACGAGCCAGATGTCGCCGCCCTTGCCGCCGTCGCCACCGTTTGGACCACCCATTGATTCGGGACCTTCACGGCGGAAACTGACGCAGCCAGCACCGCCCTGTCCACCCTTGACATTCAGTTGGGCTTCATCGACAAATACGCTCATAGGACCTCTACAGGCTACAAGGCAAGCGAGACTGCTTCTTTGCGACACAGGACTCACCTATCGTGGGGGTCGTGCCCGATGAATCAGATATCAACAGAGACCAATTGTGGGTCTCCACAATGTCGGGTTTCGATGCAAACAGCGGCATCACCCTTGCCCACGCTGACTCTTGGGCCGGAATCGGCACCACACAGATTGCCGATAGAGCCTCACGAGAGAGCGATCTCGACTCCACGCTTGCACCATTAGCCACCCATGCAGTGGGAGGTGGCCATCGAGCAGTCTCTGAAGATCCAGACCCCTACCGCAGCTGTTTCGAGCGCGACCGAGACCGCATTCTTCACGCCTCGTCTTTTCGGCGTCTCGCCGGTAAAACCCAGGTGTTTGTCTTCCCGGACGATCATCAACGCACCCGCCTCACCCATGCGCTTGAGGTGGCCCAGGTTGCCGTCTCAGTGGCGCGAGTTCTGCGCCTCAACGTTGCCCTTACTGAGGCCATTGCCCTTGGCCACGACTGCGGACACGGCCCAGGAGGCCACGCGAGCGAAGACGCCTTGTCGCCCTACATCGAAGGCGGATACGACCACGCTGTCTGGGGTTCTGATGTTGTGCTGGTGCCGCTCAACTTGTGTGCAGAGACCTTGGACGGTATCCGCAACCACAGCTGGTCCCGGCCGGCGCCTCAAACACCTGAGGCCGAAATTGTGAGTTGGGCAGATCGCATTGCATATGTGTGCCACGACTTTGAAGACGCAGTTGATGCCGGCGTCGTGACGCCACTTCACCTGCCACAACTGGTGCGCGACCGTTGTGGCACCACTCGACGCGAGCAACTCAGTGCATTCATCAGCGCCATGATCGAGGCAACCTCATTCACAGGACGCATCGGCATGGTTCCAGACATGGCAGAGGCATTGGCACTCTTTCGCCAATTCAACTACGAGAGCATTTACCATCGTGAAGAGTCGCGCGCTCAAGCAACCAGTGTTATCAGCATGCTTCGCTCACTTGTCGACCATTACATCGCGACGCCAATGTTGCTTCCGGCCTGGCATGAGGAAGCCTTCGATGCTTCGTCCACCAAAGCCGCCCACGAAGCAGTCACCTATGTCGGCGGAATGACCGACAGGTTTGCCTGTCGTCAAGCGGTCACACTTCTTGATTACCCGCGAGAGAAATTGCCACAAGGCATCGATACTTTGCTCGCCGACAACTAGTTCGTAGATACAGCAAAGGCACACCTTGCGGTGTGCCTCATGCGTTGTTGAATTGTTGAGAAGGCTATTCAGCCGTCAGAACATCCACGACCTTGCGGCCTTTGCGCTCGCCAAACTTGACACTGCCGTCTGCCATTGCAAACAGAGTGTCGTCCTTGCCGATGCCCACGTTCTTACCCGGATGGGTACGTGTGCCGCGCTGGCGAATGATGATGGTGCCTGCGGTAATGACGGTGCCGTCAAATACCTTGACTCCGAGTCGTTGTGCGTTTGAGTCGCGGCCGTTCCTTGTAGAACCGCCACCTTTTGTCTTCGACATTGTTGATCAGCCTTTCGCGATTGAGAGAATTTCGACAACGGAATACTGTTGGCGATGACCAAAGCGACGACGCTGGTTGGTACGGCGCTTGTAAGTAAAACCGTCGATTTTTGGACCCTTGGCAGAACCGATGACACGACCCTTAACGGATGCGCCCTTCAGTTGCTCGGGGGTTGACAGCACAGTTGTGCCATCTACTAATAGGACGGGGACGAGGGAAACCTCGGTACCGTCTTCGACATGCAAGAGCTCGAGCTGGACTTTTTGGCCCTGCGCGACTTTCTCTTGCTTGCCACCTGATGCGATCACTGCGTACATAACGGGTCTAACTTATCTGCGGGTAGGGGCTCAAACAATCGTTTGAGCCGATGTTTTCGGGGTTTCGGGAAATTTCTTGCTAATCGAGGAGGCTGAAGTCGACCTTCATGCCTCTTCCGTTGCAATCTGGGCACTCTTCGGCAAAAGCCGTGAGCAGGCCCTCACCGATGCGCTTACGGGTCATCTCGACCAAGCCAAGCTCTGAGATGTCGAA
>JBEAXB010000261.1:0-4080 GCA_041160045.1 Actinomycetota bacterium | reverse complement strand
CTTTTTGAGAATCTTCGATTTGAAGCCAACAAAGACGAAGAGGGTGATGGCTGGAATCGTGACATGCGTTGTGTCGACGAGGTTGTTTCCGAATTGGAGACAGACGGATGGTTAGTGAACCAAACCAGAATGTGGTTGGCCTCTCAATGGACCGTGCGTGCTGAGAAGGGTTGGCTCTTCGGGCAACAACGAATGTTCCAACAGCTTCTCGACGGGTCGAGAGCTGCAAATCTTCTTGGCTGGCAATGGACAGTCGGTGCAGGAACCGGCAAACCATACGGATTCTCAAAGTGGCAAGTTGATAAAAGAGCTCCAGGTTTATGTGAGCAGTGTTCGCTCGTAGGAAATTGTCCGATTGCGGAGTTCCCAGATGAGACAACACTGCCTGAGAGCAGGAACAAGGAACGACTTGACGCGGACCATGAACTAGCCGTAACGCGAGGGCCTGTCGTTCCCAAGCAGAGTACGTGTTGCTGACAATTGAATCGCTGGGCGATGCGGACCCGGCGATGGTTGCTCATCCGAAACTCCCAGTTGTATTCGTATTTAATGAACCGGCCTTACGAAAACTTCAACTGAGTCCACGTCGAATTGCGTTCTACCTTGAGACTCTTCATGATTTGTCGCAACGGAGAGATCTTCGTGTCTATCTCGGTGATCCGTATCAATTCGCACAAGACCATGCAGTTGCGGTCACGTTCGCTCCAGTTCCTTCGTTTAAGAAATTTACAAACCTCGCAGAAGTCCATCCGTATCCATGGTTGAGAATGCCTCACGCAGGATCTGTGAGAAGTTTCTCATCGTGGCGAAAGAGCCTTCCAAAGAATCGTTAATCCATCGCTAGTGGTGGGCGTGGAGTCATATCGGGTCGCCTTGTGGGGAGTTGCTGATTAGAACTATGGTCTAATCATGCCTCAACCACGAGTCTCCTCCACACCGTCTCATCGCTCAGCCCTGGGACTACTTCTTGTCGTCGGATGCCTGCTTGCATCGCCAACGGTTGTCGATGCATGGACCCCGACCACACCTCAAGTTTCTGTTGCTGCGTTTGGTGCCAGTGGTGCCGATGCTGGGAATGCGGTACAGGTCGACGCTTCGGGCAACACCTACACCACCGGGTACTTCACTGGAACCGTCGACTTTGATCCAGAAGTTGGCACAACCAACTTGACATCGGCTGGTGGGCAAGATGTTTTTGTTTCCAAGTTGAATGCATCGGGCAGTTTGGTCTGGGTTCGACATTTCGGTGGAACCGCCGATGATTCCGGCGCATCTCTTGGGTTGGACTCGTCGGGGAATGTTTACATCGGTGGCAGTTTCAAGGAGACCGTAGACATGGATCCGGGTGCTGGCACGGTGAATTTCATATCGGCTGGTGCTCAGGATGCTTTCGTCTCCAAGTTCGACACCTCGGGCAGTTTGTTGTGGGCACGTCAAGTTGGTGGAGGGTTCGATGAAAGGGTTCGATCACTCTCGGTTGACGCAATAGGGAACGTGTTTACCACGGGGAGTTTTCAGACCACTGTAGATTTCGACCCGGGTGCTGGCACGTCAAATCTGGTGTCGGCTGGTAGCCAAGATATTTTTATTTCCAAGTTGGATGCGTCAGGTGATTTTGTTTGGGCACGTAAAGTTGGCGGCACCAGCCTTGACATTGCTACGGCATTGGCCCTTGGTGCGACGGGAGACCTATTAATCACGGGGTATTTCATGGGCACCGCCGATTTTGATCCGGGAATTGGCACTGCCAATCTGACAATCGTTGGCGTTCAAGATGTGTTTGTGTTGAAGTTGAACGCATCGGGAGACTTTGTGTGGGTGCGTCAACTCGGAGGCACAAGCGCTGAGGTAAGTAATTCGGTGGCACTTGATGCAGTGAACAATGTGTACACCACGGGGAGTTTTCAGGGCACGGTCGATTTCGATCCAGGGACTAGCAATACGAGTCTGGTATCGGCTGGTAGCCAGGATGTTTTTGTTTCCAAGTTGAGTGAATCGGGAGATTTTGTTTGGGCGCGTCATTATGGCGGCACTAGTGGCGACGTCGGTAATTCGGTGGCACTCGATGCGGCGAATAATTCGTATATCACGGGGAGTTTTCAGGGCACGGCTGATTTTGATCCCGGTGTTGGCGTGAGCTCCGTGACGACAGTTGGAAGCCAGGATGTTTTTGTTTCCAAGTTGAGTGAATCGGGAGATTTTGTGTGGGCGCGTCAACTCGGCGGCATCGGTGCTGACATTGGTGCTTCGGTGGCACTCGATGCGGTGAATAATTCATACATCACGGGAAGTTTTCAGAACACAGTTGATTTTGATCCTGATACTGGCACCGCAGATCTGACATCGGCCGGCGGTTTCGATGCCTATATCTGGAAACTTGGTGTCTTGGGTTATCCGACAGTCCCAACGACTACATCGACCAGTTCATCTAGCAGCTCATCAAGTAGTTCGTCGAGTACTTCTTCGACTGTTGCAACATCGACAACTACTGTTGCACCTGCGTCAACAGTTGCTGCGACTGTTGTCGCAACTGGCGCGACTGACGTTGTGAATGTTGCAACGTCGACAACGTCAACGACTTCATCAACGACTTCATCAACGACAACTACTCAGGTTCAAAGCGAGAAAGTGGCACCGTCAAGTTTGCCGACAACTGGTACTTCGATGATGTCATTTGTCGTGTGGGCCAGCTTGGTGATAGCGGTTGGGTCAGTCCTTCTCTTTCGAGTGCGTCGGTTGTAGCTCAATCTTTCGCTCCATCGTCGCTCGCGTAAGGCATGAGCGTAATTGCAGACCTCAGTATCGATTGGGTCGTCACTCGAGTCTCCGTATTTGTTTAGAACGCGGCGATGTCCCCGACCTATGCGAGCAAACTGCGGATTGGCTTATTGATTTATGCGAGCAAACTGCGGAGCATCCATGCAGTCTTCTCATGCACTTGAATTCGCTGGGTGAGTAAATCTGCCGTCACCTCGTCATGAGCTGATTCTGTCAACGAGTAGAGCGAACGAGCGGTGCGAACCACTGTCTCTTGTCCATCGACCAAGCGGCGAATCATGTCTGTTGCAGAGGGCGTATCTGTGTCTTCGGTAATCGTTGCGAGTCGTGAGAACTCGGTGTAACTGCCCGGCGCCAAAACGTCGAGTGCACGGATTCGTTCAGCTACGAGATCGACCGCCAGTGCAAGTTCGTTGTATTGAGTTTCGAACATCAGATGCAGTGTCTGAAACATCGGCCCTGTGACGTTCCAGTGATACTTGTGAGTCTTGAGATACAAGGTGTATGTGTCGGCAAGGAGATGTGAGAGTCCTTCGGCAATTGCGACGCGGTCATTTTCTGGGATTCCGAGATCAACAGGCATTGATTATTCCTTCTGGATAATTGGTGGCCCCTTGCGGGACCCACTGAGCGAAGTATATACCCATGGGGGTATATACTTCGATTCCACCCCCGAATATATGAGGAACTCATTATGTCGCAACTGTCTGGCCCGAATGCTCAATGGAATCTTCGATACGGCAATCAGGAGTATTTCTATGGGACTGAACCAAATGACTTTCTGAAAGAGAATGCTCACCTCGTTCCCAAGGGTTCCGTGCTTTGTTTGGCAGATGGTGAGGGGAGAAACTCGGCCTTTCTGGCGGCTATGGGGTGGGATGTGTCGTCTGTTGACATTTCTGACATTGGAGTCGAGAAAACAAAGAAGCTGGCGGCAAACAAGGGAGTTACGGTTGACGCGCAAGTCGGCGACCTCACAACGTTTGATCTGGGAAAGAACAAATGGCAGGGAGTCATCTCAATTTTTGCCCACCTACCTGAGAGCCTTCGTCAAGATGTTCATCGTCGGGTCATCGAATCATTGGCCCCAGGAGGCGTGTTCCTCTTGGAGGCCTATACGGTTGCGCAAATTGGCCGTGGTACCGGGGGACCCCAGGTGCCCGAACTGCTGATGAGTGCCGAAGCTCTCGCTCGCGAGCTAGCACCACTCGAAATCGTCCAGCTCGAAGAATTGGAACGTGATGTGAGCGAAGGCAGCGGCCACACTGGTCATGCTGCAGTCGTGCAACTCATTGCTCGGAA
>JBEAXB010000260.1:0-2505 GCA_041160045.1 Actinomycetota bacterium | reverse complement strand
CCTACGGACCATCTGCAGATCTGGAAAAGAATCTTCGGTGCAACCCGTCAGAGGTGGGTGCCGATTTTGTTTCCGTCAAACGTGGGGGAGACATCACGTATCACGGTCCCGGACAACTCGTGGGTTACCCATTGCTCACATTGAATGGCAAGCACGGCGCAGAGACCCCTCCCGATTCGCCGGCATATGTTCACCAGGTGGAACAAGTGGTGATTGATGCATTGCACGAAATCGGGTTAACAAATGCGAATCGTTTCGAAGGTTTTCCGGGAGTGTGGCTTGATGTCGACTCGGCGACTCCACGAAAGATTTGTGCGATTGGCGTGCGTGTTGGTCGCGGTCGCACGATGCATGGTTTTGCAATCAATGTGCATACCGACCTTGAGTACATGACCACGAACATCGTGCCCTGTGGAATCGACGAGTACCCAGTGACATCGATTGCTGCCGAAGGAATCACCATCACCATGCAACACATGGTGGATGTGGTGACCGCGCATGCCTCTCGCACCTGGGGTAATGGTGTTGCAGAGCGCCAAGATATTGCATGGCGTCATACTCCGGATGATCTGTCGTCATTCTCGCGTGGCGAAGGCCCCGGTCAGCCCGTGCGCATGCTTAGCAGATTGGCTCGTGCAGGAGTAGAAGACGCCATTGAGTTGTCCGAGCGCAAACCAGATTGGATTCGTCCGCACGTGTCGCACGGAGAGCAAGTTCTGACGCTGAAGAAGACCTTGCGTGAACATTCTCTTGTCACAGTGTGTGAAGAAGCCGGGTGTCCGAATCTGTCGGAATGCTGGAGCGATGGCACGGCAACTTTTATGGTTCTTGGTGAACGTTGCACTCGTGCATGCGGCTTTTGTCTGATTGATACCCGCAAGCCAGAAGCACCTGATGCAGATGAGCCTGCAAACATCGCAGCGGCAGTGGCCCAGATGGGTTTGTCGTTTGCTGTTCTCACGATGGTTGCACGCGACGATTTGCCCGATGAAGGCATGGGTCATATCGCAGACTGCGTGAGAGCCATTCGCGATCTTGATCCCGCAATTCAAATCGAGACCTTGATTTCGGATGCACGTGGAACCGACTCGCTTGATCTGATTCTCAATGCGCGTCCCGATGTTTTGAACCACAACATGGAGACTGTTCCGCGGTTGCAGCGCGCCGTGCGGCCATCAGCCGGCTATGCCCGCAGTCTGTCGGTGTTGGCGCGGGCCAAAGCTGCGGGTCTGACCGTGAAGTCGGGGCTGATTGTCGGAATGGGCGAGACCGACGACGAAGTATTCGGTGTCCTTGCCGACCTGGCCGCCATCGGAGTCAACATTGTGACAATCGGCCAGTACCTGCGCCCCACCACGAACCATCTGCCTGTCTCGCGATGGGTAGAGCCCGCAATGTTCGACACCTACAAGCAGGTTGGGGAATCGCTTGGCATTGGTCATGTCGAGTCGAGCCCTTTGACACGTTCCAGTTATCACGCCAAAGAGTCGGCAGCGCAGGCTGTTCCTGTCAAGATTGGGTCACGATGATTTCCACCACGTCCGAATCCGTTTTTCTCAACCGTCTCGATCGCGCTCGCGCCGAGATGGAGCGCACCGGAGTTGATGCGCTCATCTTGTCCCTCGGACATGATCTTCCGTATCTCACTGGCTACCTGGCAATGCCACTCGAACGTCTCACATTGCTTGTGCTTCCACGCAGCGGCAAGGCATCGCTGATTATTCCGCGTCTCGAGGCTCCACGTGTTCATGAGATGCCTGCGGTGTTCTCGCTTGCGCCATGGAATGAAACCGACGACCCGATTGCGCTTGCACACGAACTATTGGGAGATGCACGCACGATTGCCGTGGGTGATCAGATGTGGTCACGCTTCTTGGTTGATTTGTTGAAGTTCCGCCCTGATGCCAAATATGTGCGCTCAGTTGTCGTGATGGAGGCATTGCGTTCGCGCAAGGATGCAGACGAAATTGCCGCGCTCGTAGCCGCTGGTGCCGCAGCAGATCGTGTTGCTGCACAATTGCACGCCGGTGACATTCCACTGGTTGGGCGCACCGAAGCACAGGTATCGGCCGACATCTCGGCGCGTCTGATTGCTGAAGGTCATCAGAAGGTGAACTTTGCAATCGTTGCTGCCGGAGAAAATGCAGCAAGCCCGCATCATCATGCAGGTGACCGTGTCATCAAGCATGGCGAAATTGTGCTGTGCGATTTCGGTGGAACGATGAACGGCTATTGCAGCGACATCACACGATGTGTCCACATTGGTGAACCACCAGCAGATATCGCTGCCGCATACGCAGTCCTCTTCGATGCACAAGCTGCAGGTGTTGCAGCAGGCGTTGTCGGTGGCACGTGCGAGAGTGTCGATGCGGCCTCGCGTGGTGTGATTACTGCGGCGGGCTATGGCGAATGGTTCGTGCATCGCACAGGTCACGGAATCGGCATGGAAGAACACGAAGACCCCTACATGGTGAAGGGCAACACAACCCTGATTGCACCGGGTCA
>JBEAXB010000259.1:0-2537 GCA_041160045.1 Actinomycetota bacterium | reverse complement strand
GAGGGCAAGGAAGGGCTCAAAGCCCGCAAAGCGTCCGAAGGTATCCATCGGAACAATGATCGAAACACCGCGAGCGGCGTTGCGGGCAGATGAGTTGGCCGAAGTCGCTGATTTTTTCAGTTTCGGAACCAATGACCTCACTCAAATGACTTTTGGCTTCAGTCGAGACGATGTGGAGAGCCGGATGATGCCCGCCTACCTCGAAGCAGGCCTGCTGAAGCGCAATCCTTTCGAGACCATCGACCAGAACGGCGTCGGAGAATTAGTCGCGTTGGGTGCCGAACGCGGAAGAAAGGTAAAACGGGGACTGAAACTCGGAGTATGCGGCGAACATGGTGGAGATCCCGAGTCGATTGCCCTGTTTTATCGTGCCGGTCTCAATTACGTCAGCTGTTCTCCGTACCGTGTGCCCATCGCCCGATTATCTGCCGCCCAGGCAGTCATCGGTGGTGCCATGACAGAGACCAAGTAGTCACCTAGGATTGCCGCCGTGTCACAATCGCTTTTGCAATTTTCGTCCTTGTTCGCAGCTTCGGGAAGCAGTGGAGGAAAAGTAGATCTCACGATTGAGGGATGGCATTGGCCGGTCCTTCTCGGAATTCTTGCTGTGATGTTGCTGGTCGACATCTTGGTCGTGCATCGCAACGCCCATGAAGTGAACACACGTGAAGCTGCCATCGAGTCTGTTGTGTGGATCAGCTTTGGTCTGCTTTTTGCTTTGGTGATTCTGTGGGAGTTCGGAACCGCGGCAGCTGGCGAATACATGGGTGGCTATCTCATCGAAAAGAGCCTGAGTGTCGACAACGTGTTTGTGTGGGCCGTGCTCTTTGCTCACTTCCAGGTGCCAAAGATGTACCAACACCGTGTTTTGTTCTGGGGAATCTTCGGAGCATTGGCGATGCGAATCGGGTTTATTTTTGCCGGTGTCGCCATCATCAACTCCTTCAAGATCACTCTGATTTTCTTCGGACTCTTCCTTCTGTACTCTGGTATCAAGTTGTTGAAGACTCACGACGATGGCTTCGACCCGTCAAAGAGCCGGGCGATGCAGATTTTTCACCGCTTCGTGCCATCCACTGATCAGCTCGACGGGCAGAAGTTGTGGACCCGTGTCAATGGTCGGCGCCTTGCCACTCCATTGCTCGCAGTCCTCGTATTGGTCGAAATAACCGACGTGGTGTTTGCTATCGACTCGGTGCCGGCGGTTCTAGCGGTCACAAACGAGCAATACATCGCCTTTGCCTCGAACGCTTTTGCGATTCTGGGCCTCAGGGCTCTGTATTTCCTTCTGGCCGACATGCGAGACAGGTTCCAGTACCTGCAAACAGGTCTCGGAATCATCCTTGCCTTCGTTGGTGTCAAGATGACCATCTCGTACTGGTGGCACATGCCGATCGCCATCTCGCTTTCGGTGATTGCACTCATCTTGACGGTGTCGATTGTGGCATCAATCAAGAGCACGCCCGCCGCCAAGTCCTAGACATCCGCGCAGGGCACTAATGTCTTGGCATGGGGATTGCTGAAGACGATATTCAAAAGGTGCGCTCAGCAGTCGCCCTGTCCGACATCGTCTCGCCATATTCCCAATTGCGTCGAACCGGGCGCAGCCAGGTTGGGTTGTGTCCTTTCCATTCGGAGCGTTCTCCATCGTTTAGCGTCAACGACGAAACAGGTCGTTACATGTGCTTTGGTTGCGGAGCCAAAGGCGATGTCTTTACATTCGTACAACAAATGGAACAACTTGATTTCGTTGGCTCCGTCGAACGCATCGCAAGCAAGGCCGGCATCGAACTGCATTACACATCTGGTGCAGGTACAGGTGAGAGAAAACATCGCAAGGAATTGCAAGCTCTCATGGAAACTGCGGTCGACTGGTACCACAAGCGTCTGCTCGAATCTCCCGATGCCCGAACCGCCCGTGAATATTTGCGTGATCGCGGCTTGGCTGGCGATGTGGCGCGATCTTTTCGGCTTGGGTGGGCGCCAGATGAGTGGGATGCATTAAGTCGGGCACTCAATGCCCCTCAAACCATGCTGAATGAAGTGGGGCTTGGCTTTGTCAACAAGGCGGGGCGCATGCAGGATTCATTTCGCGCTCGTGTCATGTTTCCTATCTTCGACGAAAACGGCGCAGCAGTTGCTTTCGGCGGGCGCATTCTGCCCGGATCAACAGACCCGGCCAAATACAAGAACTCGACTGAGACTCCTGTGTATGTGAAATCACGAACTCTCTACGGCATGAACTGGGCCAAAGGAAATGTCGTGAAGGAAGATCGCGTCATTGTCTGCGAGGGCTACACCGACGTTATTGGTTTTCATCGAAGTGGTCTGGCAACAGCAGTTGCAACATGTGGAACAGCTCTGACCGAAGATCACGTCAAACTCATGAAGCGTTATGCACGCAATGTTGTGTTGGCGTTCGATGCGGATGCGGCGGGCCAAGGTGCAACCGACAAGTTTTATGCATGGGAAAAAAAATACGACATCTCGGTGTCGGTCGCGCAGTTTCCTGCGGGCAAAGACCCAGGCGAATTGGC
>JBEAXB010000258.1:0-2538 GCA_041160045.1 Actinomycetota bacterium | reverse complement strand
GTTCGTTCAGAAGTCCACCAACAAGTACCTCGCCGAATGGTTCGAAGAAAACCCAGCCGAAGCGAACCGCGTCGTCAAAAAAGCAGTTGCTGCTGCGCAGGCTCGTCTTGCTGCAAAGAATGCGCGTAACGCTGTTCGTCGTAAAACGGCTCTTGCCGGTGCAGGTATGCCCGACAAGTTGAAGGACTGCTCAAGTGGCAAGCCCGAAGAAAGCGAATTGTTCATCGTGGAAGGTGACTCGGCTGGCGGCACCGCCGTCGACGCGCGCGATCCTCGTACGCAAGCCATCTTGCCCATCCGCGGAAAAATCCTCAACGTTGAACGCGCACGTCTCGACAAGATGTTGAAGAACACCGAAATCCAGGCCCTCATCACCGCAATCGGTGGCGGTGTTGGCGATGAGTTCGATGCATCGAAGGCGCGCTATCACAAGATCATCGCATTGGCAGACGCCGATGTCGACGGTAGCCACATTCGTACATTGCTGCTCACGTTTTTCTATCGCCAGATGAAGCCAATGGTCGAAGCCGGATACGTCTACATTGCCCAACCGCCGTTGTATTCAACGGAAGTTGGCAAGGAAAAGGTGTATCTCAAGGACGACGTTGCAAAGGCTGCGTTCCTTGCCGAAAAGCCCAACCATAAAAAAGAATTCCAGCGCCTCAAGGGCCTGGGCGAAATGGACTGGGAAGAATTGAAGAGCACCACCATGGATTCAATGACGCGCACATTGTTGCAAGTCACCGTGGAAGAAGCAGCAATTGCAGACGAAGTAGTCAGCGTCCTCATGGGCGACGATGTCGACAGTCGCAAAAAGTTCATCATCACCAACGCACGTGACGTGCGAAACCTCGACTTCTGATTTCGATAGGAACCGCACATGAGTGACAATCCAAATCTCTTTGATCAAATCCAGCCAGTACCACTGCAGGATGAAATGGAACGTTCGTTCCTCGACTACTCGATGTCGGTCATCATGTCGCGCGCACTGCCCGATGTGCGTGACGGATTAAAGCCAGTACACCGCCGCATCATCTGGGACATGGAGCAGCAGGGTTTCCGCCCTGATCGTCCATTCGTCAAGTGCGCACGTGTCACCGGTGACACGATGGCGCGTTTCCATCCGCACGGCGACGGCGCCATCTACGACGCATTGGTGCGCATGGCTCAGCCATTCTCACTGCGTCATCCGCTCATCGACTTCCACGGCAACTACGGCTCGCCCGACTTTGGTCCGGCCGCCGCCCGTTACACCGAAGCACGTTTGCATTCGTTGGCCATGAGGCTTCTCGACGGCATCGACGAAAACACCGTCGACATGATTCCCAACTACGACGGAACATCGGAAGAGCCACGTGTTCTGCCCGCACGTTTCCCGAACTTGTTGGTCAACGGCAGCCAAGGCATCGCTGTTGGTATGGCCACATCGATTCCTCCGCACAACCTTGGCGAAGTCATCGATGCAACATTGCATCTCATCGACAACCCTGCAGCAACACCTGATGATCTCATGGAGTTTGTCAAGGGTCCCGACTTCCCATCGGGCGGAAACATTCTTGGACGCGCCGGCATCATGGACGCATACCGCACAGGTCGCGGCAGCATCAAGACACGCGCAAAGGCAGTCATCGAAGAAAACCGTGCAGGACGCATGGAAATTCTCGTCACCGAATTGCCGTACCAGACAAGTTGCTCGTCTATTGCTGCTCGTATTCAAGAACTGGTTGATGGCGGAGACCTCGAAGGCATTGCCGACGTAAACGACGCATCCGCCGGTGGCAAGACAAGTCTTGTCATCTTGCTGAAGCGCGATGCCAACGCAAACGTTGTTCTGAACAACCTGTTCAAGCTCACGTCGTTGCAAACAAGCTTCCCCGTCAACATGGTTGCATTGGTCGATGGTGTGCCTCGCACAATCAACCTCGCCGATGCACTCAACGGATACGTACGCCACCAACTCGAAGTTGTCACGCGTCGTACGCAGTTCCGCCTCGACAAGGCAAACGATCGCGGTCACATTCTCGAAGGTCGCCTCAAGGCCCTCAATGTCATCGACAAGATCATCAAGCTGATTCGCGAGAGCGAAGACCCAGCAGCAGCCAAGGCTTCGCTGATGGCAGCACCGTTCGAGTTCTCCGAGCGCCAAGCAGTCGACATCCTCGACATGCAATTGCGCCAACTCACACGTCTGTCACGCATCGACCTTGAAAAAGAACTTGCCGACGTGCAAGAGCGCATCAAGGAATACCAGGCAATTCTTGCCTCCGATGTTTTGTTGCGCAGTGTCATCAAGGACGAACTCATCGACGTTCGCAAGGTGTTCGCCACCGATCGCGTGTGCAAGATCATCAACGATCAAGGCGAGATGAGCCTTGAAGACCTCGTCGACGACAAGGAATTGGTCATCGTGATGACCAACGCCCAGTACGTCAAGGCTGTTCCTGCCGCGCAGTTCCGTGCACAAGCACGTGGTGGTCGCGGCGTCAAGGGTGCAACGCTGAAGGAAGACGATTTGGTTCGCCGCGTCATCTTCACCAC
>JBEAXB010000257.1:0-2547 GCA_041160045.1 Actinomycetota bacterium | reverse complement strand
TTGAACAGAACCGGGATGTCAGACTTCGGTATTGCATTCACCGAGGGGGAACCAATGAGCACAATTACAACAGGAACCGAGCATCTACTGGCACGGGTCGATGGACACGTTGCAACGTTGTCATTTAACCGCCCAGAGGCACGTAACGCCCTGTCCGACGAGATTTATGACGGGTTTATTCGGGCACTCCCTGCAATTGCCGCTGATTCAAATATTCGTGTGTTGATGTTGACCGGAGAGAACAATGCATTCTGCGCTGGCGGAGACGTCAAGGGAATGCATGCCCGCAACTCGAACCAGGCAGCAGGCCGTGGTTCCATCGAAGATGCAGTTGCTCGCCTTCGCTACATTCAGTCCGCGGTCAGCGGTGCTCTACGCAAACTTCCACAACCAGTGATTGCAGCAATTCCTGGTGCAGCAGCAGGCGCCGGACTTTCCATCGCATTGTCAGCAGATTTGCGTATTGCATCAGAGAATGCCCTTTTGGTGACAGCATTTGCAAACGTTGGTGCAAGTGGAGACTTTGGTATGTCGTGGTTTCTTCCCCGCATCGTTGGTGAAGCACGTGCCAAAGAATTGATGTTCACGTCTCCACGACTCAGTGCCGCAGAAGCTCTGGATCTTGGAATCGTCAACAAAGTATTCCCGCAAGACAAGTTCATAGACCATGCCATGAACTATTGCCAAGAGATGGCTGATCGTGCACCGATTGCATTGCGGTACATCAAAGAAAACATCAATCGATCAATGTCTGTCACCCTTGAAGCAGCACTCGATGCAGAAGGTTCAGCAATGCCCCGCACAATGTCAACAGCTGATCACCGAGAGGCAGCAGCAGCGTTTGTCGAAAAGCGTCAGCCTAAATTTTCAGGGCAATAACTAGTTCGGTTCGCGTGGCAAACCTAATGCCCGCTCACCAATAGTGTTTTTTTGAATCTCGTCGGTTCCGCCGCCCAATGACATACGTGGTGAATTCAAGATGTGATACATCCAAAATTCCCCGTCCACATCTCCTGGCTCGTACGCCGCCATTGCACTCATCGCTATTTGCGAACCAATCGCTGCCATAAACCGTGCTTGCTTTGTGCGCCACAATTTTCCGATACTTGGATGCACCTTGCGTTGCCCCACCCAGCCCATGATTTTTTCTCCTGTGTACGCACGAGCAAGATCTTGACGAACTACCGAATCGGTATTACGACCAAAACGAGCTGCGGCGTCAAGCAAGAAATGCACAGGGACCGCAGCAGAAGGATTTGCTCCACGTTTTTCGTCTGCATTGACTTTTCCAAGCGAGCTTCTCTCGTGCGCAAGTAGCCCTGTTGCTGCTCGCCATCCGTCATTGACTTCACCAATGACCCAGTCTCGCGGCACTCGTGCATTTGTAAAAAACACTTCGTTGAATTCGGCTTCGCCAGTCATCTGTCGTAGCGGCCGTACCTCTACTCCTGGTTGACGCATCGGAATCAACAACATCGATATCCCACGATTGCGTGGTTCATCTCCGGTCCGTGCAAGAAGAACACCCATATCTGAATGCTGCGCACCCGAGGTCCACACCTTCTGACCATTCACAATCCACTCATCACCATCAAGAACTGCAGTTGTGCGAAGGCTGGCCAAATCGCTTCCTGCCTCGGGCTCTGAATACAACTGGCACCAGATATCTTCGGCACGAAGTGCGCGCGACACAAAGTGCTTCTTCAGTTCCTCGGTACCGAATTGCAAAATGATGGGAACAGCCATATTGAGGCCAATGCCCAACATCCCCTCTTCGACAGGAAGCCGACCTTGAGCGGCGCGTTGAAAACGCCGGGCGCCATCGGGGATATCGGTACGTCCTCCGTAGGCCTCGGGTATCCCGAAACCTGTCAAACCTGCATCACCCATGGCCGAGCGCAGGATTCGGACGCGGCGTTCTGGATCGTCACCAGCATTGGCAAGAAGCCTGGGTAACGATGCGAAAAAGGCTTCCGCTTCTTGATCAAAGGTGTCGACCATGTTGCCCACACTATTCGTTGGATACGGTCGTAGGGACATGAGCACAAATCACTCACCCAAGCCTGACGGGGCTCGTCCACTTGATGGCGTTCGGGTACTCGACTTCACGCGAGTACTCTCAGGTCCTCATTGCGGGCGAATGCTTGCAGACCTTGGCGCAGAGGTCATCAAGATTGAACCGCCCGAAGGCGACCTCACTCGCTTTGCATTTCCGCGTGTTGGTTCCATGTCGACATATTTCGCGCAACAAAACATCGGCAAGTTGAACATGTCGATGAACTTGAAGACCCCAGAAGCAGTCGACCTGGTGAAGCGATTGGTTGCCGAAAGCGACGTCCTCATCGAGAACTACCGCGGAGGCGTCATGGATTCGCTCGGGCTTGGCTATGAAGTGCTGCACGAAATCAATCCGCGCCTTATCTATGCAGCAATCACCGGATATGGCATCACTGGCCCATGGGCACATCGTCGTGCCTATGCAACTGTGATCAACGCTGAGACCGGCCTCACCGGCATTCAAGCTGATGCGCGCAACGGCGACTACTC
>JBEAXB010000256.1:0-2549 GCA_041160045.1 Actinomycetota bacterium | reverse complement strand
CCATGTCCCGAATGGTTGAAGCAGGAATGGATTGATTGGCTTGGCGCAGAGCGCATCTTCGAGTTGTACGCAGGCACCGAAGCACAGACCGCAACAGTGATTACCGGACATGAGTGGCTCGCGCATCGTGGTTCGGTTGGCAAGGCCACGCCTGGCACCGTTCTAATCACCGACGAAGATGGTGCGGAGATGCCTGTCGGGCAGATGGGCGAGGTATGGATGCGCAGTCTGCGCGAAACCCCGACCTACAAATACGTGGGTGCAACGGCGCGTACCCGTGAAGGCGGATGGGAATCCCTCGGAGATATGGGGTATCTCGATGCAGATGGTTATCTGTATCTTGGCGACAGATCAGCAGACATGATTCTGTCTGGTGGAGCAAACATCTATCCGGCAGAAATCGAATCAGCGATACAAGAACACCCTGCCGTGAAATCATGCGCAGTGATTGGTTTCCCTGATGAAGACAAGGGCAATGTGATTCACGCAATTGTGGAGGCTGATATCAGCGAGATTTCCGAGGCCGACCTGAAAACATTCCTCGGAGAGCGCCTCGTGATCTACAAGGTTCCACGCACGTTTGAATACGTTGATTTCGCATTGCGTGATGATGCTGGGAAAGTGCGCAGGTCTGCGCTTCGGGCGGAACGTCTGTCAGAGAGATAAGACGCGGGCAGTCAGCCGCAAGGCGTTGCCACCAATCACTGCTTCGAAGACGCTTTCTTCAAGATTCATTGATTCCAGCCATCTGATTCCGTCGGTGACGCTGAGAGCAGTGTTTGGTGCATCACTGCCAAACAAGATGCGATCAGCGAAACGTTCGACATGTTCTGCTGTGATGTCGGGATGCTCCGTGACAACGGGTGTGACATCTGCATACAGCGTCGGATGATCTTCCATCAGATCCATTGCGGCCCGCGCAGAATGATGTCCGCAGTGGGCAAGGATGAGCGGCATGTCGGGATGACGAGTGGCTAATTCCCCGATAGCTGGAAGTTCATCTTCCTCTGTTCGTCCATTGACATTGTGCCCGAGGTGAACGACAACGGGTAGTCGACGTTCAGCAGCAAAAGCCATGACTGATTCCAAGCGTGGATCATCAACAGAAAAATTGCCCACTGAACAATGCAGTTTCAGAACGCGTAGTCCGAGTGCATCGACTGCGTCGGTGACAATGCCAAGCGGATCAATGTCTCCCGGGTGCACGGTGGCACCACCGATTACTTGCACGGAACTCCGCACGAACTGCGTGGCTGTGAGAGCTGATGCTTCATTCAAGCCCACAGCAACACCGGGCTTATGTGCATAGGGAAGAGACCACGCGACATCAACGCCTTCGTCGGCCAGCATGGCAACAACAACCGGGTGGTCGTTCGGATAGGCAAGGGGAGACGACCTGCTGACTCCTGCATCGAAGAACGATCGCACCTTTTCACCGAGGCGACCCGGAAGCAGGTGTACGTGCGAATCCACCACCGTGAAGCCATTGATGCCCATACGGTCACAGTAGCCACATCTGGGCGTGCGACAATGAGTGATGGACACCAAGGGTTTCGACACCGAATTGACAGTGAAGGGCCCCTGGCGGGCACCCCATCAAATGCTTGCAGAACAAGAGTATGACGGGCACGCAAGTGTGCACGATGAGGCGACAGCCGACAAGCTCGGGCTAGCGGGGGCGCCGATTGAGGGGCCTACCCACTTCAGCCAGTTTGATCCGATTGCAGTTTCGTTGTTCGGAAAAAGTTGGTTTGAACATGGCTGCATCAGCTCGCACTTCGAAAACATGGTGATTGAGGGCGAAGAAGTGCAGGCTCATGCCATTCCGATGACACCGTCCATGGCGCGCATCGGAGCCACAAAGTCCGACGGCAATTCGGTGTTGTCTGGCACCATCACATGTGGTCCCAACCATTCGGAAACCGAACTTGATCGTCGGCTAGCTGGCGTAAAAGAACCAGGCGAGTTGTTCATCGTTGATCAGTTACGCGTAGGCGAAGAGAGCAAAAGTTTTCGGGTGTCGATGAACTTTGATGACAGCAACGGGCATTTGTATCCATTTTCACTGAATGACAAACTTGCACACATCACGGAATCATCGCCGTGGTACACACAAGATGGTGGCGCCTCCTCGCCGTGGGGGCGTGCGGTGGTGCCCACCGAGATGCTCAGTGTTCTTGCCCACAAAGCAGGCGGAGTTGGCACGGTGCGTGGGCCAGCCGTGGGTCTGTTCATCGATCTCGAAGTGCGCCTGATCAATGGCCCTGTGTTTGTGAACAGTGAATACGACGTCACGCACAAGATTGTCGGAATCGGACAGAGCCGTCGCGTCGAAAGTTATTGGACGCTCAGTTCCATCACAGACCCCTCATCAGGGGAACTAGTTGCAACGGTCCTGCTGCATCAAGGCGTGTTCAAAGCATCGTACGAGAAATATCCCGCAGACAAATTGTGAACTAGATCTCGACGCGAGAGCCCACCTCGAACACGCGGTCGGTTGGCAGGTTGAAGAAACGGCTGGCGCTGTCTGCTCCACGGTTGAGGAACAC
>JBEAXB010000255.1:0-2552 GCA_041160045.1 Actinomycetota bacterium | reverse complement strand
GCACCAGCCCAGACACACTCTCGATGCTGGATACCGGAAAATCACAGACCGCATACAGCGATGAATCCTGGTACACCAACTTCACACCCGCCCACTGATCGTTCCAGGCATTCACCTCAGATGCCATCTCGAGTGTCCATGGCGCATCGACAAGCACCACAGTGGATGCCCGCAACGTGGCATCGAGAACGGTGAGCCCACGAATGATGTCGATATCCACCAAGCGCTCATCAACACGTACCTGAATGGTTGGGTTCCAACCAATGCGCTCGTCGATCTCGACATCCATGCCATCGCCGACAAGTTGCCCCTCAATGAGACGACGGTAATGAAACACATGCTCATGACCGAGATCGAAGCGCAATGCCCAATTGCCTCCGGTCATCATTGCGATGTTTGGTGTCTCGGTAGAAAACGAGAGGGTAATGAAACCATCTTCTTCTACCTCGTTGAAGAGCATCTCGCGATTCATCGGATCAGGAAAGTAGCTGACCGTTCCTTCAAAGTCGCCTTGTGCCTCGATGGTCATTGATGTGCTTGCACCACCGAACGCCGCCCAGTCACGAGTGGCCGTGATGCTTGAGTGAGTGATGTGAAGCACCGTGAACGGCATCGGGAGACCTTCTTCATTCTCGCCAAAATCAATGGGGCACGAGCGAAGCGCACTGCCGAGACGCACCAAAGCATGAGTTGACACAACAACCTGTTGTGACGCCACAAATTCGCTCTGGGAATTGTCGAAGTCTTGCGGCGGAAGCATTGTGCTCAGCGATTCAATTCCGTATTCAAACCGTGCAGTTTTTTTCAGAGAGTCGATCAGAATTGGATATGACCCGGCGTCGCTGAAGAGAATGCTGAGGTTGTGCAAAAAATGCAACGGAAGAACCACTACCCCATCACGTGGACCCGGTGCCCCTGACGCAGTGAGCGATGCAACACAATTGTGTTCTTCCATAATCCAACGCTGCGAACCGGGAGTGAACTGCAGTGCAACGGAATAATCACCACGCGGAACCGGAGCAAAGCGTTCTGCCATTGCCACCACTTCAATCAGAGTTTCCCTATCAATCTGAAACGTGAACGATGACGGCAGTGTGGACGTGGCGGAACTATGTGATGACGGGGAAGAATCTTGCATTGGATCCCCATCATGACGAAAGGGTGCGCCAACTTCTTATGGGTCGGGGGACAGAATCCCCATCATGAGTTGCTTAACGCGTCGGGTTCGTGATGGCGCCGGTTTCGGCACCTTGCACGAGTTTGGCGAACTTCGCGAGAACGCCAGTTGTGTAGCGCGCCTCGTTTGGCACCCAACCCTTGCGACGCTTCTTCAGTTCTTTTTCGCTGACCAACAAGTCGAGTGACTTGGTAGGCACGTCAACGCGGATGATGTCGCCTTCACGCACGAATGCAATCGGGCCACCGTCTGTTGCTTCGGGAGCAACGTGACCAATGCAGAATCCCCATGTGCCACCGGAGAACCGGCCGTCAGTGATGAGAGCAACGGTGGATCCGAAACCGGCACCTTTGAGTGCTCCCGTAATCGCGAGCATCTCGCGCATTCCGGGGCCGCCCTTTGGACCTTCGTAACGAATCACAATCACGTCACCATGATTAATTGTGCCTGTCATGATTGCATTCATTGCACCGTCTTCGCCGTCGAACACGCGCGCAGGACCTTCGAACTGCATCTGATCTTTCGTGAGACCAGCAACCTTGACAACAGAGCCCTTCGGCGCTAGCGAACCGGTGAGGATGTTGATGCCACCTTCGGTATGAATCGGGTTGCTGAGCGGATGAATGACGACACCATCTGGTTCAGGCGGATTGATATCGGAAAGGTTCTCGGCCATGGTTTTGCCGGTGCAGGTGAGCACGTCGCCGTGCAGCAAACCAGCATCGAGAAGATGCTTCAAGACAACAGGGACGCCACCGATGCGGTGAATATCCGACATGTGGTACTTGCCGCCGGGCTTTGTGTCGGCAATGTGGGGCACTTTGTCGGCGATGCGGTTGAAATCCTCGAGATCTAATTCGACGCCTGCTTCGTTGGCGATTGCCAAGAGATGCAGCACTGCATTGGTACTGCCGCCGAATGCATTGACGACGGCGATTGCATTTTCGAATGCCTTCTTCGTGAGGATGTCGCGCGGACGAATACCGAGACGCAACATGTTGACAACTGCTTCACCTGCGCGATACGCATCGCCTTCACGACTTGTGTCGATGGCAGGTGCTGATGCACTGCCAGGAAGACTCATTCCCAATGCTTCTGCAATGGAAGACATCGTGTTGGCGGTGAACATTCCGCCGCATGCACCCTCGCCGGGGCACGCTGCTTTTTCGATATCGGTCAGTTCGCTCTCGGTAATAGTGCCTGCTGCGCATGCACCGATTGCTTCGAACACTGTCGTGATGTCGATGTTGTCACCTTTGTAGACACCAGGCATGGTGGAGCCGTTGTACACAAACACGCTTGCAAGGTTGAGGCGCGCAGCTGCCATGAGCATTGCAGGAATGCTCTTGTCGCAACCTGCGAGTCCGACAAAGCC
>JBEAXB010000005.1:0-12172 GCA_041160045.1 Actinomycetota bacterium | reverse complement strand
GTCGAAGCCGTTTCGGGGCTTGCTGTCACTCAGGGCCGGGATATCGCCAATCTCACCCTTGCTGAGCTCGACGAACTCTGGGAAGTGGTCAAGCAGCACCCAACTCATTAGCGTTGAGCCCATGAGTGAAATTGTCGAAGTCATTGGCCGCGAAGTTCTGGATTCGCGTGGCAACCCCACCGTCGAAGTGGAAGTTGTTCTCGACAGCGGTGCCACTGGCCGAGCCATCGTTCCGTCGGGTGCATCAACTGGCGAGCATGAAGCAGTTGAACTGCGTGACGGCGGATCTCGCTACCTCGGCAAAGGCGTTCTCAAAGCCGTCGACAATGTGAACCAACACATCGCCCACACCATCATCGGTATGGATGCCACCGACCAGCGCGCACTCGATGCAGCACTCATCGATCTTGATGGCACCGAAAACAAGTCACGCCTCGGTGCAAACTCGATGCTTGGCGCCAGCCTTGCCGTTGCACACGCAGCAGCAGCCGAACTCGAACTTCCACTCTTTCGCGCAATCGGCGGCCCGCACGCACACGTATTGCCAGTGCCAATGATGAACGTCATCAATGGTGGCGCGCATGCAGACAACAATGTCGACCTGCAGGAATTCATGATCATGCCCATCGGCGCACCAAGCTTTCGCGAGGCATTGCGTTGGGGCACCGAGACCTACCACACACTCAAAACCGTGTTGTCTGCCCGCGGATTGTCCACAGCGGTCGGCGACGAAGGTGGCTTTGCACCAAACCTCTCAAGCAACGAAGATGCAGTGGCAATCCTTGTTGAAGCGATCGAAAAGGCCGGTTACACACCCGGTACAGATATCGCCATCGCACTCGACCCTGCAATGAGCGAGTTGTACCGCGACGGCAAATACCATCTCGCTGGCGAGGGCAAGGTGTTGTCTGGTGAAGAGATGGTCGCATGGTGGACATCACTTGTCGACCGTTATCCGATTGTCAGCATCGAAGACGGAATGGCCGAAGACGATTGGGACGGCTGGGCACAACTCACTGCATCGCTTGGCTCACGCATTCAATTGGTCGGCGATGACTTGTTCGTCACGAATGCACGCCGCTTGCAGATGGGCATCGACCGCAAGGTCGCCAACAGTGTTCTTGTCAAGGTCAACCAAATCGGAACACTCAGCGAAACACTCGACACCGTCGAGCTCGCGACACGTCACTCGTACACGAGCGTGATGTCGCATCGCAGTGGAGAAACCGAAGACTCGACCATTGCCGATCTTGCCGTTGCCACCAACTGTGGCCAAATCAAGACAGGTGCCCCTGCACGAAGCGACAGAGTCGCCAAGTACAACCAGTTGCTGCGCATCGAAGAAGCACTCGGAGACACGGCCCGTTTCCGCGGTCGCTCCGCCCTCGCCCCCCTTCGGTAACGAACATCTGTTCGAGTGCCACGCTCGCACCTGTTCCACACGGCACAATGGGTGGGTGACTCCCCGCGCGAAAAAATCCCCATCCGTGCGCACCCGCGTGAAGGATCTCACTGGCTCGTTGTTGTTGCCCACCGCGTCTGAGCACCGCCTCGATCGTCGCCCCGCGACACGGCTTGCAGTGCGCGTGGTTCTTGCCAGTGTTGTCATGGCTGGCGCTACCTCACTCTTCGTCTTTCCATTGCGTGATTACGTGACGCAACGCTCTGCACTTGCACAAAAAAATGCCGAGTTCAGCGCCCTTGCCGACACGAATGAGCAATTGCAGACAGAGGTCAACCACCTCGGCACTCCCGAAGGAATCCGCAATGCTGCCCGCGCCCAACTTGGTTATGTCTTGCCTGGCGAGCAGCGCTTTACCTTGGTACCGATGCCGGCACTGCCGACCGAGTTGCCCGCAGCCTGGCCGTATTCGCTGATCACCGACATCGTGCGCGTTCGTGCTGCCAATTCCACCACCGTGGATGGCGCCCTCACTCCTCTCGCGCCGTAGAAGTACTCCATCTCGCTCCATGCGAGCCCACCCCTTTTTGCTGGGTAGTGTCTGCCTACGTGTATATCCACAAACGGGGGTTTGAAAATGGGCGGAAGCATTCTTGGTAACAGGGTCCTTCGTAAAGAAGATCCAAAATTCCTCACCACAGGTGGCGTCTACGTCGACGACCTGCTCACCGAACCGGCGCTTGTCGGTGCACTGCATGTCACCTATGTGCGCAGCAGCGTTGCCCACGGCCTCATCAACTCAATTGATGCTTCCGATGCTCTTGCCATGCCTGGTGTCGTCGCGGTGTTCACCGGCCAAGATCTCGATCTGCAACAACTGCCATCGCCGTACAACCCGATGGCAACACGCACACTTCTTGCAACTGGCAAGGTGCGTTTCGTTGGTGAGCCACTTGCGGCAATCGTGAGCAATACCCGCGAACAAGGCGAAGATGCAGCCGAAACCGTGATTGTTGATTACGACGTGATCGACGCCCTCATCGATATCGAAGAATCAATGGCGAGCACCAGCCTTTTGTACGAAGCATGCGGGAGCAACGTGGTGTTTGATTCAATGGCTCTTGGTTTGCCAGATAACACGGGCGATGCATACTTCGCCGGATGTGAAGTGATTGTCAAAGGTCGTTACATCAACCAGCGTGTGGCTCCGTGCCCACTCGAAGTGCGCGGCGCGGCCGCAGCATGGGGCACAGATGGTCGTCTCACCGAATGGTTGTCCACCCAGCACGCACAAGGTGCCGTTGCACCGATTGCTGCGGCGAACGGAGTTGATCCGAGCCTCATTCACGTCAAGACCCCCGACGTTGGTGGCGGCTTTGGCGCAAAGATTGGCGCCTACCCCGAAGAGTTGTTGCTCGGCGTCATCGCCAAGCGCGTTGGCAAGCCAGTTCGTTGGCGTGAAACACGTAGCGAATCGATGGTTGCGCTTGGACATGGTCGCGCGCAATTGCAGTACGTCACCATTGGTGGCACACGTGCCGGAAAAGTAACGCACTACCAACTTCATGCAATCCAAGACTCCGGCGCATGGGTGGATATGGGAACCATTTTGGCTCCGTTCATGACACGCCCGATGTCGTCAGGCGTCTACGACATTCCGAACATCGAATGTCGCACAACATCCGTTGTCACGAACACGACACCAACCGTTGCCTATCGTGGCGCTGGTCGTCCCGAGGCAACCGCTGCCATCGAACGTGCCATGGATATGTTCGCTGCTGAAATCGGCATGGATGCAGCCGAAGTACGCCGCATCAACCTCATTGCAAAGTTCCTCGAACCACATACAACGGTTGTCGGCCAAACATACGATGTCGGCGATTATGAAACCTCGTTGAACAAGGCATTGGAAGCAGCCGATTACACCGGATGGCGTGCCAAGCAAAAGGCAGCGCGCGCAAACGGAGCCACGAAGCAAATCGGTATTGGCGTCAGCGTGTATGTGGAAATCACCGGCGGCGTCGGCAACGGCGAATCAGCAAAGGTGGAAGTGCTCGACAACGGTCATGCACTCATCTACACCGGAACATCGCCACACGGACAGGGCCACGCAACATCGTGGGCCATGCTCGCCAGCGAACAAACAGGTATCCCCATCGAAAACATCGAATTGGTGTGGGGCGATACCGACCTCGTGCCCATCGGTACCGGAACCATGGGATCGCGTTCATTGCAGCAGGGTGGCAACGCTGTGTTCGCAGTGTCGGCCGAGCTTGTCAACAAAGCCAAGGCAGTTGCTGCGCGCTTGCTTGAGGCAAATGAAGCAGACATCGTGCTCGACAAGGATGCCGCTGCGTTCCACGTTGCAGGCACACCTGCTGTTGCAAAGACATGGGCCGAGCTTGCAGTTGCAGAAAAAGCAGCTGGTGGTCTTGTTCACTCCGACGTCATTGGCGTCGGCGGTGCAACATTCCCCTTCGGTGCGCACGTTGCCATCGTCGAAGTTGATATCGAAACTGGCAAAGTGACGCACATTGCACACACTGCATGTGACGATGCCGGCAAGGTGTTGAACCCAATGCTCCTCGAAGGACAGATTCATGGTGGCGTTGCACAAGGTGCAGCACAGGCTCTTCTTGAAGAAGTGCGTTACGACCAAGATGGCAACCCCATCACATCGAACCTGGCGGACTACGCATTCATCTCGGCTGCCGAATTGCCAAACGTCACTGTTGTGCACATGGAAACACCAACTCCTGTCAACCTCATCGGCGCAAAAGGCATCGGCGAATCTGGCACCATCGGTGCAACACCGGCATTGCAATCTGCAGTCATCGATGCTGTGGCTCACCTTGGTGTTCGCCACATCGACATGCCGACAACAGCCGAAAAGGTGTGGGCTGCCATTCAGTCCGCCCGTTAATCACTCACTATTCAGAACTACACAACAAAGGAACCCACTATGAAGGTCACAATCACCGTCAACGGAACCACTCACGAAAGTGACGTAGAACCACGCACCCTGCTCGTTCAGTACGTGCGCGAAAACCTCGGACTCACCGGAACCAACATCGGTTGCGATACATCAAGCTGTGGAGCATGCTCCTTGCACCTCGATGGCGAATCAGTCAAGAGCTGCACCATCCTTGCCGTGCAAGCCGATGGCGGAAGCGTCACCACGATCGAAGGCCTCGCCAAGGGCGATGTCATGCACCCGATGCAGAAGGCCTTCATGGAAAACCATGGCCTTCAGTGCGGTTACTGCACACCCGGAATGGTGATGGCTGCAATCGGCCTCCTCAATGAAAACCCGAACCCGACCGAAGAGCAAGTGCGCATCGGTCTCGAGGGCAACCTGTGCCGCTGCACCGGATATCACAACATCGTCAAGTCGGTGCTCGCATGCGCCAACGCAAAGTAACTCGGAGCCTCACATGATTCCTGCACCATTCGATTACAAGCGCGCATCATCTGCCGCTGAAGCAATCTCTCTCGTTGTTGAATACGGCGAAGATGCAAAGTTCCTTGCCGGTGGCCACAGTTTGTTGCCACTCATGAAACTGCGTCTTGCCCAGCCAGCAATCCTCATCGACATTGCACGCCTGACAGATCTGTCCTACATCCGCGATGCCGGAGACCACATTGCCATTGGTGCAATGACACGTCATCACGATGTCGAGCACTCGCCCATCCTTGCCGAGCATGTTCCGTTGCTCGCCCACGCGGCAAGCTACGTCGGTGATCCGCAAGTGCGTCACCGCGGAACAATCGGTGGCTCCATTGCTCACGCCGACTCCGCATCAGACCTTCCGGCAACAACGCTCGCACTCGGTGCCACATATGTTGCCCAGGGCCCGAACGGCACCCGCGAAATCGCTGCCACGGATTTCTACACAGGCTTTCTCGAGTCAGCGCTTGCGCCCGATGAAATGCTCACCGAAATCCGCGTGCCGAAGATGAACGGTGCAACATGGGGTTTCCAGAAGTTCAACCGTCGCGCCCAGGACTGGGCAATCGTCGGTGTTGCTGCATGGAAGCGCGGCACAGAGTCTGGCACCGCACTCGTGAACATGGGTTCGGTACCGATTCTTGCGACAAGCGTTGCAACAGCAATTGCCGGGGGCGCAAGTGTCGCTGATGCTGCCAAGCTCGCAGCTGCCGAAGCAGAACCACAATCAGACCTGAATGCAAGTGCCGAATACCGCGTGCACCTCGCACAGGTTCTCGTGCGCCGCGCTCTCGAGTCGTCCAACAACTAAATCACCAACACATGTCGCTGACCGAGACCACTCTCGGAGATTTTCGGCGATATGCATTGCTTGCGTTTGTAGGAGTATTTCTCTCAAGCGTTTTTGTCTACGGAATCCCGGTCGACCGCATCGCGGTATTGCTCTGGATTCTCGGTGCACTCCTCGTGTCCTCCATCGGCAGGTCGCGTCACGATGTGCAACAACTGGTGCGTGACTGGATGATCCTCGTGATCATCTACATGGCGTATGACTACAGCCGTGGAACGGCAGATCAGTGGGGCATCCCGGTCAACTTCACGTTGCCACGCGACATCGACCGTTTCTTTTCATTCGGTCTTGACCCTGTTGTAGAGATGCAGAAACGTTTCTATACGCCAAACGATGTCAAGTGGTACGACGTTGTCGGATCTGTCACCTACATGACCCACTTTGTTTTTCCCGTGCTCCCACTGGTGTGGCTGCGTGTACGCCACCGAGCCGACTGGCTGCGTTACGTCCGCCGGTTTTCACTCACTCTTGGCATTTCCGTATTCACCTTCATTGCATTTCCTGCAGCACCTCCATGGATGGCCGCCGAGAAGGGCTATCTGCCCGCTGTCAGTCGCATCACGGGTCGCGGTTGGTGGGAACTGAACCTCAAAACAGTGTCGCGCACTCTTGATCGTGGAGCCGCTGTCCTCAATGCAGTTGCTGCCATGCCATCGCTGCACGCCGGAATGGCACTGTTCGTGGCGTTGTGGTTCACTCGCAACAGCGCACGGTGGGTACGGGTGGCGTCACTTGCATTTCCCGCAGTCATGGCCCTCACGCTTGTGTACTTCGGCGAACATTACGTGGTCGATTGCGTTGCCGGATGGGCAGTGGTGCTCATCGCCTGGAAAATTGCAGACCGATGGGAAGCACGCACTGCGGTGCTGAATGCGAGTCAGCTCTCGAACTGAATGACGGACCGCGTACCAACGTAGGGCCCGAAAATTTCGGCACGAATCCGATTGTGTTCATCAGCAGTGTCGTACGCATGCCATGCAGCAACATCTTCAAAAATTGCTGACACCGCAAAATCTGCAGCGCCTGGCGTGTGGCCGGCATTCGGGCCACAGTGATACGACACCAAACCATCGAGAGTTGCTGCGTACTTGCGCAACTCGTTTGCCGCGATTGCGGGATGACCTGCGGGAACCTTGTCGTTCCATGTGAAGAGAACTGTGTGATGAAGCATGAAGAAAAACTACTGCAAGCCTGCGTAGGCGCCGCCATCGACATGCAACTGCACACCGGTCATGAACTTTGCAGACTCGCTGCACATGAACGCTCCGATGCGTCCGAAATCATCGGCGTCACCAACGATGCCAGCAGGTATACCCATTGCCCGACCATCGAGTTTCCCGCCGTATAACTGCGTGATGCGATCCGTTGCGTGCATGCCCGGCTGAATCGTGTTGACAGTGACACCATCACCAGCAACTTCAGTAGCCAGCGTTTTCAAAAAGCCCGTAACACCCGCACGTGCAGTGTTCGACAAAATCAGATTCGGAATCGGCTGACGCACGGAATATGACGTGATTGCAAGAACGCGTCCCCACTTGCGCTCGCGCATGGGCGGTACTGCCACCTGGCACATGGCCACAACAGACAACAAGTTCTTCTGCAATGCATCGAGATACTGAGATTCAGGCGTCGAGGCAAAGCCACCAGGTGGTGGTCCGCCACCGTTCGCAACCAGAATGTCGATTGTTCCCAAGGAAGCAATGGCTTGCTCTGCAAATTCACGTCCTCCGACATCGGTAGAAACATCACACAAGAATCCGGTTGCACCGTGGCCGATGGCGGCAAGAGCATTCTGCAACCTGTCGGCATCACGGCCACAAATCACGACTGTGACCCCGTCTGCAGCAAGCGCCTTCGCGATACCGAGGCCGAGACCTGCTGTTCCGGCAGCAACCGCCGCCGTGCGTTTTTGTAATCCGAGATCCATATGGTCATGGTAATCGTGCTCAGCCGATAGCCTGTCCGTTACAAGGTGGTGAGACCATGGACGAGCGTCATCTCGACGCGATCGCCGACGCAGATACATATCCCTACTGGTATGAGGATGTCGACGAACCCGATTCGAACCCCACTCTTGTTCGCACCGAAAGCTGCGACCTGTGCATCATTGGCGGTGGCTACACCGGCCTCTGGACAGCCATCCTTGCCAAAGAGCGTGACCCGTCACGTGATGTTGTTCTGATCGAGGCGCACGAAGTCGGATCTGCAGCAAGCGGCCGTAACGGCGGATTCGTCGATTCCTCGTTGACGCATGGCATTGCAAATGCTCAGGAACGATTCCCTGATGAAGTTGCCGTGCTTGAAGAACTCGGACTGAAAAATCTGAATGCAATCGAAGATGCCGTGAAGCGGTACAACATCGATTGTGATTGGGAACGCACCGGCGCCATCGATGTTGCATCCACCACGCACCCCGCTTCCTATCTCGATGAATTGCGCGATGACTATGCACACTTGCGCAAGCTCGGCCAAAGAGTCGAATGGCTCGATCGCGAAGCGATGCAGGCCGAGGTTCATTCGCCGCTGTACACCGGTGGCCTCTGGCGCAAGGACACTGCGGCACTGATCGACCCTGCGCGCCTCGTGTGGGGACTCAAGGCAACTGCCGAGTCTCTTGGCGTGCGCATCTACGAGGATTCAAAGGCAATCTCCATCGAACGCGACGGAGTCGGAGTCCTTGTCACCACTCCCATCGGCAAGGTCCGTGCCGGAAAAGTCGCACTCGCAACAAATGCATTCAAACCAGTGCTGAAGCGCCTCAACAACTACATCGCCCCTGTGTACGACTACTGCATGGTCACCGAACCACTGACGCCGTCACAATTGGCTTCTGTCGGTTGGTTGAATCGTCAGGGTCTCAGCGACATCCCGAATCAGTTTCACTACTACCGACTCACCGAAGACAACCGCATCCTGTGGGGCGGATACGACACCGTGTATTTCTTTGCCGGCAAGGTGCGCCAGGAAAACGAATCACGTCCTGAATCGTGGGCCAAGTTGTCAAAGCATTTCTTCGAAACCTTCCCGCAACTCGAAGGCGTGCGCTTCTCACACATGTGGGGTGGAGTCATCGACACCTGCAGCAGGTTCTGCGTGTTCTGGGGCAAGGCCATGGGCGGACGCGTCACCTATGCACTTGGCTACACCGGACTCGGTGTCGCTGCATCGCGTTTTGGTGCCGAAGTGATGCTCGATCTCATCGATGGTCGCCGCACCCGCGCAACCGCTACCGACTTTGTGCGCACAAAACCATTGCCGTTTCCACCTGAACCATTCCGCTTCATCGGCATTCAAGCCACACGCTGGTCTCTCGACCACGAAGACAAGACCGGCAGTCGCAATGCCTGGCTACGAACACTCGATCGCCTCGGCCTCGGCTGGGACTCTTAGCCCGCTCGCCCCTACGCTCTATCTGTGTCGTACGAGCCATCATCCACCGAAGAAGTTGCCGCTGGCCTTGCCACTCACGGCTACCTGGCTGACGACGGTCTCGTCACCGCAGTCTTTTTGTCACTCGCCCTTCATCGCCCGCTGTTTCTCGAAGGTGAAGCCGGCGTCGGCAAGACAGAGTTGGCAAAGACCATCGCTCGTTGGCGCGGAACCGAACTCATTCGCTTGCAGTGTTACGAAGGCATCGATGCCGCACAAGCGGTATACGACTGGGACTACTCGCGCCAACTGTTGCATCTTCGTGCCGCCGAAGCTTCGGGTGAAGCACAACAAACAGGCACCACCGAACTCGAAGGTCAGCTCTACAACGAACGCTTCTTGTTGAAGCGTGCACTTCTTCGCGCCATCGATCACGGCGAAGGTCCGCCACCCGTGTTGCTCATCGACGAAATCGATCGGGCAGACGACGAGTTCGAGGCCTACCTCCTCGAGGTGTTGTCTGATTTCCAAGTCACCGTTCCCGAGATCGGCACATTCCGCGCCACCACACCACCGATCGTGATTCTCACGTCCAACCGCACCCGCGATGTTCATGATGCGTTGAAGCGTCGTTGCCTGTATCACTGGGTCGAACATCCAACGTTTAGTCGCGAAGTAGACATCGTGCGCATGCGCGTGCCGCAAGCAAGCGAGGTTCTTGCTCGTCAGGTTGCCGGCGCAGTTGAAGCGCTTCGCGGTATCAACTTGTACAAGCCGCCCGGAGTTGCCGAAACAATCGACTGGGCCACTGCGCTTGGCCGTCTCGGCGTTTCCGAAATCGACGAAATTGTTCTTGAACAAACTCTCGGCACCGTTCTCAAGTATCGCGAAGACCAAAGTCGTGTGCGCGACCACGGCATTGCCGGCATCGTGCAGCAAGCGTTCGAGCGCGGCCTCCTGCACGGCTAATCATGTCGTTCACCGTCGAATCAGAACCCGAACAACTCGCCGTTGCTTTCGCGCGCATCCTGCGCTCACTCGACATCGCCACTCCACTCGATTCGGTTCTCACATTCATGAATGCGTTGTCGCTCGTCGGCATCAACAATCGTGATTCCGTCTACTGGGCTGCCCGCGCCACCCTCGTGCGCAAACCCGAAGACATCCAGACCTTCGACCGGGCATTTGCCGTGTTCTGGGAACATCGCGAATCACCATATGCACCCGACGAAGACCAACTACACATCACCCTTGCGCTCGATACCGACGAAGAAGATGGCGCGACCGATGGCAACGCCGATGCATCAGATGAACCAACAATCACATTGCGTTTTTCCGGTGTCGAGACATTGCGCGAAAAAGACTTTGCCGACTACACCGACGAAGAGATGCAACAGGCACAGCAGTTCATGGAAACTCTTCGTGTTGCCGGCCCACCGCGCCCTTCGTTGCGTATGACATCAACGCGCCATCGCGGTACTCGCCCAAACATGCGCGCAACAGTGCGGGCATCGCTTGCAGCAGGCGGCGAACCCATGCGTCGTCAATGGACAAAGAAGGGCGAAAAGTCACGTCGCATCGTGTTCCTGCTCGATGTCAGCGGATCCATGGAACCGTATGCACGAGCGCTCGTGCGTTTCGTTCATGCCGGAGTTGCAGGTCGTCAACGCGTCGAAGCATTCACGCTCGGCACCCGCCTCACCCGGGTCACCCGAGAGTTGTCATCGAAGGATCCAGACCGGGCATTGCGCGCCACCGGCGAACATGTGCGCGACTGGAGCGGCGGCACCCGACTCGGCGAAACCATGCGATTGTTCAACGACGAATGGGGCGTGCGCGGAATGGCCCGCGGAGCCATCGTGGTCATCTTGTCCGATGGCTGGGATCGTGGAGACCCAGAAGTCCTTGCCGACCAGATGCAACGCCTGCATCGCATCGCCTTTCGTACGGTATGGGTGAACCCTTTGAAGGTCACGCCCGGATATGCGCCGCTCGCCCGAGGAATGGCCGCTGCCCTACCGTATGTTGATGAATTCGTAGAGGGACATTCCCTCGACGCACTCACCCACCTCACAAAGGTCATCAATCATGCGTGAACTTCTGAACGACATCGACCGCTGGCGCGACGCAGGCAAGCGCATTGCCATCGCACGCGTTGTCGATATTGAAGGTTCGGGTCCGCGTGGTGCTGGCGCTGCAATGGCTGTCACCGAAGATGGCGAAGTGAGCGGCTCTGTCAGCGGTGGTTGCGTCGAAAGTGCTGTTGTCACTGAAGCACTCGCCATCCTTTCTGGTGAGCAACCAAGCCGCATCGTGACATTCGGGTACTCCGATGATGATGCATTTGCAGTTGGTCTCACATGCGGTGGAATCATTCATCTCTTCATCCAACCGTTGCAGTGGTAGCCATGTCCACCTACGACACATTTGCAGCACTTGTGCGCGACAACTCTCCCGTTGCACTCGTCACCGTTGTCGATGGTCCGTTTGTTGGCTCAACAATGGTTGTCACCCCTGCTGGTGTTGTCGGTGGTTCTCTCGGTAACGCTCAGATCGATCGAGTCGTTGCTCGCGATGCCACTGGCGAGCTCGAAGCAGGTCGCACACTCGTGCGCCACTACGGGCCAAATGGCGAGTCAACACCCGAAGATCTGGCCGACACCGAAACAGTGCGAGTCTTCATTGAGAGTTTCTCGCCACCTCCACTCATGTGGATTTTCGGCGCAGTTGATTTCACCGCAGCACTTGCTCGTGTTGCCAAGGTTCTCGGATATCACGTCACCGTGTGCGATGCCCGTGAGATTTTTGCAACGCGTCGACGTTTCCCGATGGCAGACGAAGTCAAAGTCACATGGCCAACGCCGATGTTCACCGAGAACGGTTTCCGTCTCGGGCCACGCGATGCAGTGTGCATCCTCACCCACGACCCAAAGTTTGATGTTCCCGCCATCGAAGGCGCTCTTGCAACAACTGTTGGCTACATCGGTGTGATGGGCAGTCGTAAAACCCACGCAAAGCGCCTCGAACGCATGGCAGAAGTGGGCATTACAGATCCGGCGGCACTTGCGCGCGTGCATTCACCCATTGGTCTCGATCTTGGCGG
>JBEAXB010000254.1:0-2742 GCA_041160045.1 Actinomycetota bacterium | reverse complement strand
GCATTATCGATGGATGTGCTTCTTGAGCTGACGCGGCTGTTTGAAGAAGTAGGCGCGAGTGATGCAACCGGCGTGATCTTGGCGGCTGAAGGTCCGGTGTTTTCTGCAGGACACAACTTTGGCGAGATGGCCGGTACTTCACGAGATGATGCGTTCGCGTTGTTTGCTGTGTGTTATTCCGCAGGTTGTCATTGCTCGTGTTCATGCATTGGCTACTGCAGCCGGGTGTCAATTGGTTGCTACGTGTGATTTGGCTGTTGCGGCACGCAGTGCAGGGTTTGCTATTCCCGGCGGCAAAGGTGGATTGTTTTGTCACACGCCGCTAGTTGCCGTAGCCCGCAACTTGTCGCCGAAGCGCGCATTAGAGATGGCGATGACAGGTGATGCAATCAGTGCAGAGACTGCACTTGAGTGGGGTTTCGTGAATGCAGTTGCCGAAGATGATGATTTAGATACCGCAGTAAACGAATTGCTTGCACGTGCGACACGAGGCTCACGAGAGTCGAAAGCAATCGGCAAAAAGACCTATTACGAGCAAATTGCGATGACTGAGGATGCTGCGTATGCGTTTGCATCAGCGGTGATGGCAGATGCTGTTGTGTCTGATGTCGCTCAAGAGGGGATAAACGCATTCCTGCAGAAGCGTCATCCTGATTTTGGTGGTAGGTAGTAGGTATGAGTGTTGTGTCGCCTGCTTCGATTGTTGAAGTGGAACTTGCTGTCCAGGGAATGACATGTGGCGCGTGTGCCGCCAAGATTCAAAAAGAACTCAACGAAATTCCCGGTGTGGAAGCCGCTGTCAACTACGCAACCGAATCAGCGATGGTTGCCTTCGATGGAGATTCTGTTTCTGAAGCAACGGTGATCAAGGCAATCGAACACGCCGGGTATTCGGCACGCGCAATGGATGACCAACCTTTCGATGATGATCTTGATGCGCGCCTTCGCGCTGCAGCCATTCGGCTGGGCGTTTCAGTCGCTTTCACGATTCCGGTGGTGGCACTGTCGATGGTGATGTCGTGGCAGTTTCAGAACTGGCAATGGTGGGCAATGGCGCTTTCTGCGCCGGTGGTGACATGGGGTGCGTGGCCATTCCATAAGGCTGCGGTAAAGAACGCAATGCACGGCACTTCCACCATGGACACGCTCATCAGCGTTGGTGTGATTGCAGCAACTGCGTGGAGCGTGTGGGCGATGGTGTGGGGCAATGCCCTCGACGCGACGATGAGCGGTATGGATAGTGCGATGGTGCACGAAGGCACGGCGCATGTGTATTTCGAAGTGGGCGCAACGGTGACTGCATTCATTTTGGTGGGTCGCTATTTGGAAATGCGTGCAAAGCATTCGGCCGGCGATGCATTGCGTTCGCTGCTGGCACTCGGTGCAAAGTATGCAACTGTCATTCGCGATGGTGTGGAAGTGTCCATTCCGGCATCAGTGGTGCGTGAAGGCGACATGTTGGTGGTGCGACCAGGCGAAAAGATTGCCGCCGACGGAGTGGTGGCCGAAGGGTCATCCAGCATCGACATGAGCATGGTGACAGGTGAGAGTGTGCCTGTTGATGTTGAAGTGGGCGATGCAGTTACATCGGCAACGGTGAACCAAAACGGTCGCATTGTGGTGCGAGCAACGCGCGTCGGTTCGGAAACAACGTTTGCCCGCATGGCCAAATTGGTGCGTGAAGCGCAAGCAACAAAAGCGCCAGTGCAGCGTTTTGCCGACAAGGTGAGCAGCGTGTTCGTGCCTGTCGTGTTCGGTATCAGCGCACTCACACTGGCGGGGTGGTTGTATTTCGATGGTGATGCATCAAAGGCATTTACTGCCGCTGTTGCAGTTCTGATCATCGCGTGCCCATGTGCACTTGGTTTGGCAACACCCACTGCTCTGATGGTGGGCAGCGGACGCGCCGCGCAGATGGGCATCGTGATCAAGGGCATCGATGTGCTGCAGAGCACACGTCGCATCGACACGGTGGTTCTCGACAAGACCGGCACAGTGACCACCGGAGTCATGACGCTCGTGGAAGTGGTGTGTGTCGAAGGCGTGGACAGCGATGATGCACTGCGTTACGCAGGCGCAGTGGAAAAAGCAAGCGAGCATCCGATCGCGCGCGCCATCGTGCGTGCAGCCGAGGAAAAACTTGGTGCATTGCCAGCTCTCGATGAGTTCGAATCGTTGCCAGGGGTGGGTGCGACAGGCCGCATCGGTGGCATGATCATCACCGTTGGCCGTGAAGAAATGTTCCGCCAACGCCTCGTGATTCTGCCAAAGGTGGTGCGCGACGCATTGGCCTCATCTCGTTCGCTCGGACACACCGCTGTGATTGTCACGTGGGATGGTCAGGCAAAGGCAGTGATTGCTTTGGCTGATCAGCCAAAGCCGACCAGTGCGGAAGCAATAGCGTCGTTGCGCCTGATGGGTCTTGCACCGGTGTTGCTCACGGGCGACAACCCGGTTACTGCGCGGGCAATCGCTGAATCCGTTGGCATCGACACCGATGAACACCACTTGTACGCAGGCGTGATGCCCGAAGACAAAGTGGCTGTGGTGCGCGACCTGCAAGAGCGTGGCTACGCAGTGGCGATGGTGGGCGACGGTGTGAACGATGCGGCAGCACTCACGCAAGCCGACGTTGGCATCGCGATGGGTGGCGGAACCGATGTTGCCATGCAAGCAAGCGACCTCACCATTGTGAATGGCGACCTGCGATCCGTGCCCGATGCAATCCGTTTGTCGCGAGCA
>JBEAXB010000049.1:0-6286 GCA_041160045.1 Actinomycetota bacterium | reverse complement strand
GCAAAACTACTTACGTGTGATGGTGGGCAGCCTCGGTACTTTTGTTCCTTGATTTGATTTTTCTGTGCAGATACCTTGCGCGTGTGGAGTTCGCAATAACTCCACAATGTGATCCCAGAAACCGATCGCATCACATCATTGTTGCAATGCCCCGGACCTTTGGCTGAGCTTCCCTCACAACTGGAAGTACACCATGGACCCGAACTCCTCCACCCCAATGAAAGGGAAGAGTGCAAAAGCACAATTCCAACGCCCCCGCATTCGTTTTGCAGCTATAGCGAGTCTTGTGCTTGCTTTCGCGGTGCCGATGCTTGCCTCAACGAATGCTCAAGCCGAGTCGAAACCGACAGTAACGATTGATCAGTGCGCGAATCTGGATACAACCTGTGATTCGGATGCAAATGCCTCACAGTGGCAAAACGGAAATCTGAACGAGAATAATTCTGAGTATGCGGAAGGGGACACCGTTCCGTATCGGGCAGTGTTTACGGGTCTGTCAGTTGGGCAGACATACATGACGAGCATCGGCTGGGAAACAACCAAGACCACTCACCATGCAATTGATTTTCTGACTACCTATAACCGCACCGAATTGACAGCGATGCCATGTGCAGGTATCTCTTGCGGAGGGACGAATGGTTCCTTGGCAATTCCGACTGACCCGAACGTAACGGCTGCTGGTGTCACACAAATTCCTGGCCAGTCGATCAAGGGCTTCGGTGCCACCTTTCCTGCAAATGGTGCAGTTGTCGGAAATACCGGCAATCTTTGCGGAGCCGCAACATGCACGATTGCTTCGAATCCTTCGAGTTATGCATTGAGTGGTCCATACACGGACTCCAGCGAGACCACTATCAACGTGTATTTCACGGCAACTCACGACACCGCGGTCTTGGCATGGGGTGGCCATATTGCATCGCGACTTGATTGGGGAACCGGCAATTCGGCATCCGCAATTGAAGGTTCGCCATATCACATGTTCATTGACGATTTCAGTTGCTCGGATGCAGAGAATTGCTCAACCGGGAAAATGGACCGCTCATTGAGCAGCAAGGCTGTTGTGTTCCCAGCCTCAATCACCGTGGTCAAGCAGGCATCGCCTGAAGGAGAAACATCCTTCCCGTTCCTTGCTGCACCTGTTCCCCTTGAAAACTTCTCCTTGGTGGACGATGGAACAAGCGCAAATACCAAGGTATTCAGTGGTATCACTCGTTTTACCGAGTATCACATTCAGGAATCTCTACCGATGGGGACGAAATGGATGCTTGATGATGTGTTGTGCAATGTCGCCAATGCAAATGGCGGAACCTGGAATCATGATGGGCCATTGGCAAACGTCACGGTCGCCGAAGGCGAGAATTGGACCTGCACATTCAGCAATTCACCGATCCCTAACCCTGGGCTGAGTCTTGACAAAACAGCCGACCTCACAGAATACAACGGGGCTGAAGAGACAATCACGTACACATATGTGTTGACGAATACTGGAAACACGATTCTTGGTCCATCACAGTTCACAATCGATGACTCAAAGATCAACGGTGGAGCCCCATTCAACTGTGGAGCTGCTGCAACGACATTGAATCCGGGTCAGACGGTGCAGTGCACCGCGACCTACTCAACGACATCGGGTGATGTGGAAGGAACATCAGTGACCAATGTCGCATTCGGTGCTGGCGGAGGCCAGACAACTGCCACGGATTCCGTCACGGTCAACTATGTCTCGACGACAACTACGACAACCACAACCACTACGACAACCACGTTGCCGCCGACTACAACCACATTGGCTCCGACCACGACATTGGCACCGACCACGACATTGGCACCGACCACGACGTTGGCACCGACCACGACGTTGGCACCGACGACAACAGTTGCTGCCACAACGACGTTGGCTCCAACCACAACAGTTGCTGCAGTGACGACAACGACAGCTCCGGCTGGCGAGTTGCAGGTGCTGTTCCCAGAAGATGACATCGGAGATGACACCTTGGACGTGTTGTTCCCCGATGCATTGCCAGCGGCGGGTAGCAATTCGAGTGGACTGCCGATCGGAGCAGCCGTGCTGATCTTGATCGGTGCTCTCGGAGTCACCGTTGCAGCAGTGCGTCGTAATCGTGCCAATGGATTAGTTGGTGGCCAGTGAGCGAATCAACCACTATCCCGCGACCGGCAGTAGTTTCCCCCCTGCATCCAGCAGGGGGGAGGACTCCTTCGTTTGCAATTCTCAGTACCTTTCCACCGACCCATTGTGGGCTTGCAACATTTGCCGCGGCGCTTGCCAAAGGTTTGGCAGATGTCGGAGTTCGGCGTGTCGGAATCATCCGCGCAGGTGACGATGATGTCGCTGAGACCGATAAGCGTGTCGTTGGTCGTTTGCGTTCTGGGTCGAGCCGATCACGGGTACAAGCGGCGAGAGAAATTAACGCATACGATTTTCTATTAGTCCAACATGAGTTTGGAATCTTCGGAGGTGATGACGGTGCAGAGGTGCTGGACTTGCTGGATGATGTCCACATTCCGGTGATTGTGACATTGCACACTGTGCCTCTCGTGCCATCTACCGGCCAACGACTCGTGTTGGAAGCAATAGCAGCACGAGCTGATGTATTGGTCACGATGACTCGTGCAGCCCGCGACAGATTGCTGAAGTTGTATCGCGTACATCCAGAGAAGGTGGTCACGATTCCTCACGGTGCAACAGTGCCGCATGTGTTCGGGCCACATTCCTCCACCGAGACCACCTTGTTGACCTGGGGTCTTCTCGGGCCTGGCAAGGGTGTGGAATGGGTGATTGATGCACTGTCACTACTGCCTGACCTGAAAGACAAAATTCATTACGTCGTCGCTGGCCAAACGCATCCGAAAGTATTTGCCAACGAAGGCGAGCGCTATCGCGACATGTTGAAGCGTCGAGCTGCGTTGCATGGCGTTTCATCGATGGTGAGTTTCGACGATCAGTATCGAACCGTGCCTTCGTTGTTGGAACTCATTGGGCAGTCAACTTGCGTTGTTTTGCCTTATGACTCTGAAGATCAGATCACATCAGGAGTGTTGGTGGATGCGGTATCGGCAGGCAGACCAGTAATTGCCACAGGTTTTCCACATGCTGTGGAATTGCTTGCTGGGGGAGTTGGCATAGTTGTGCCGCATCAGGATTCGGTGGCAATGGCAAGTGCAATTCGCGCTGTGGTATCGAACCCGCGTCTCGTCGATTCGATGGCTGAGGCCACGCAAACCCTTGCGTCGGATCACCGGTGGACGGCTGTCGCTGCTCGATATGCAGATGTCAGCAGCCAACTTGCTCCGACGAAGGCACTGGTGTTCTGATGTCTGTTCAAACACGCCAACAACGAACCTCGATGCGTCATTTGTCGCGTCTCACCGATGATCGGGGAATATTTGAACATGCTCTTGGGATGCACCCTCGGTTTACCCACGGATATTGCACGGATGACAATGCGCGTTTGTTGATTGTCGCTGTACGAGGCAACTCGCACGAACCAGAATCGGAGATTTTGGCACGTGTAGCAGCACGGTTTCTTCTGGATGCCTTGCAGCCTGATGGACGGATGCATAATCGAATGAGTTTCGAGCGGATGTGGGAAGACGAACCGTCGGCTGCTGATTGTTGGGGACGTGCGATGTGGGCATTTGGTGCTGCGGTGAAGGACAGTTCGGATACCGAGTTACGCAATCGATGCTATGAAGCATTCGGCATCGGTGCAAAGGCGAATCCTCGAGACCTGCGATCCAAATGTTTCGCAGTGCTGGGTGCAGCGGACATCCTCTCAATCGACGCAATGCATGAAGGGGCGCAAGGCATCATGTTTGATGCTGCTGCAACACTTCATGCATTGTCGACGGGGAGCAACGAATGGCCATGGCCCGAGACGAGATTGACATATGCAAATGCATTGATTCCAGATGCGATGGTTGCCTCTGGTCACGCACTCGGGGATGAGCAACTGGTTACTCGAGGATTGATGCTTCTGCGATGGCTTGTGGAAATACAGACAGTCGATGAGCATCTGACTGTGGTGCCCGTCGGGGGAATCGGTCGTGGCGAGAGTTTTGGCCAGTTCGATCAGCAACCGATCGAGGTTGCCACGATTGCAAGTGCGGCTGAGCGTGCTCTGTCGTTGACAGGTGACGAGTACTGGAAATCCGTCATTGAGATGTGTGGCAGTTGGTTCCTCGGCAACAATGACTCGGGATTTTCGATGATCGACCTTGACAGTGGAGGTGGATATGACGGACTAGAGAGGTTCGGTGTGAACTTGAATCAAGGAGCCGAATCCACGCTTGCGATGTTGTCGACCATGCAGATCAATTCTTCGACGTGGCTCGTGTAGATGTGTCGAATGGAAATGAGCTTCTGCTTCGGCGCACCGAACATCGACTGAATGCAGATCCCTCTCGTTGTATCTCGCGCCTCTTCGTGCCGGGTCAGGAGGACTTCGGGTCGAAGCAGTCCCGGACAGGACGCGTGTTGGAGCGTGTACTGGTATTGACGGAAGAAGAGGTGTGCGAGGCACTTGATGATGTGTACGAAAGATTCGGTGCACGCCATTCGGATTTGACGCACATCTTGGAGAACCATGCCCACCGTGTCGCCAATCGAGTTGGGCCAGGTGCAAAGTTGTCCGACGAAAGATGGCGCTTGATTGGTGCTTTGTTTACCCGTGAATGTGCTGTCGAGGGTGCAGCCCTCACGAACCCTTCAGTCGTCGTGCATCCGAATCAGAACGGCACCAAGCCGGGCAGCATTCGATTCATCATGAGCCTGCGGGGAATTGGTGAAGGGCACAAGTCGTCAATCGGATTTCGGTCGGGAGTCATTGACGGCATGGGCGTCGTTGGCATCGACCCACCAGGCCCTCATCCGATGACGGGAACGCATTGGGAGCCATTGCTAGATAGCACCAATTTCCGTGGCCTGTTGGAAGACATGAATGACCTGGGAGAAAACGCCCGCTTTATCCTCGGGCTACTCGGGGAACAATTCACGATGGCCGAACTCAATCATGCGTTGCTTCGTTTCGTGGCCGATCGCGATTCATTTCTGAAGCCCGAACTGACAGCTGAGCATTTCCGCATGATTGCAGAGCGTAATTACACGGTGACGTACCCGAAGGAAGTGGATATTTCGGAGCGGATCATTTGGCCCAATTCGTCGGCTGAGTGGCACGGCATGGAAGATGCCCGATTCGTGCGCTTTGTTGAGGACAGTGGAGAGGTCATGTACTTTGCGACCTACACGGCCTTTGATGGCTCAACCATTTCCCAACAGTTGTTGTCGACTGCGGATTTTGGCACCTTTGCGACGACGCCCATCTCTGGCAAAGCTGCCGAAGGAAAAGGGATGGCGATTTTCCCTCGGAAAGTGGGGGGTATGTACATGGCAATGTCGCGTGCTGATGATGAATCGAATCTGATCACAATTTCCGACAACCTGACACACTGGTCAGCAGCAACGCCAGTGCAATTTCCTCGGCGAACGTGGGAAATTGTTCAGTTGGGAAATTGCGGGTCTCCGATTGAGACTGCAGCCGGATGGTTGTTGTTGAATCATTCCATTGGCCCGTTGCGTACATATTGCATCAGTGCGGTGTTGCTCGATCTTGAGGACCCGTCGAAGGTGATCGGAGAATTGAAAAAGCCGATTCTGTGGCCCCTCGATGGCGAGCAACGTGATGGGTATGTCCCCAATGTGGTGTACTCCTGCGGCAGTCTTGTTCACGGAAACATCTTGATGATGCCCTTCGGGATTGCAGACAAGTCGATTGGCGTTGCTGTTGGGGAGTTAGACAGGATTCTCGATCAATTGGTCAGTTGATAGGTGGGCTAGGAATACAAAAAGGGGGCAGCAACGCAGTTGCGTCGCCACCCCCTTTGGGATTTGTTGAAATCAGTTGGCGATTGAGAACAAGCTGTCGGTCAGTGTCCAGCCGATGTTGAGGGCTTCACCGTTGACAGTCGTTGCTGCAATGGCGAAGATGAACAACATGCCACCGGCCATTGAAATGTTCTTCAGGAAGCCGATCATTTCGGTCTGCTTCGAGGCTGCATCTGCTGCCCAGAAGTCATGCATCTTGACTGCCATTGCGACGAGAAGTGCGGCAAGGACGATTGCTCCGAGGTCTGCGTAGACGCCAAGGATGACGGAGAGTCCGCCAAGCACCATGATGAGACCTGAGAGTTGCACCGACTGCTTCGGTGCAGGAACCTTCTTGAATTGGGCATAACCAGTCATGGCGTCAGCCTTCGTGAGGTGGTTGAT
>JBEAXB010000048.1:0-6298 GCA_041160045.1 Actinomycetota bacterium | reverse complement strand
CTTGAGAATCCTCGCCGAACTGATGAATGGCACCTCAAACGAAGCAATAGCTGCAACATGCAATGTTGCGATTCAAACAGTTCGAAATCGGCTGGTACGACTGATGCGTGATGTGGGTGTTGAGAACCGAACGCAGCTAGCGACTCGCTTGGTTCGGGAGTAATGAACTTACGAGTACATTCATTCATCTGTCCTGAACATTTTTCTTAATGTTATTTTTCTTCTTATGAAAATACTGTTGTCTGCTTGTTGTGAGAACGAGGCATCATTTTTCAAAAATTCACTGAAGAATTTTGGAGAAATTGACGAGCTGCTGTTCGCTCAGACAATGGAGCAATTTATCGATGCGTTCACGGATGAACGTTTCGATTTGGCTTTGCTCAGTGCGGAACCACTGCAACACTTGCGTGATGATGGTGCCTTGGCCGCAAATGCGCGTCGACCAAAATCGATCGTGTTGACCCGAGAAGTGACAGGCATGATTGTCATGGAAGCTATTGATTGCGGAATCAACGATGTCATCACGCTCAGTTCCTCTGAGGAAGAGATGTTCCTTCGCATGAAGATGGTGATAGATGGTGAAACTGATTTATCTCAAAAAGGTTATTTACAGGGGATGCGTCTGCTCCTTGATTCAAAAAGCAAAACGCAATATGCCAACGACGAAATTGACCTTCAGATTCTCAAGTATGTTGCAAGGGGATGCTCAAACAAAGAAATTTCTGATGCTGTTTATTTGTCGCTACAGACAGTTCGTAATCGAGTGAGTCGGCTAATGCAAGCGATGCAAGTCGAGAATCGAACACAGTTGGCGCTGATGTTTCTTCAGCCTTGAACAGCCTGCATGGCTCGGCAGTCAGGGCACATGACATCTGGTTCGATTGAGGTGCAATCAGCGCACAGGATGATGCGTGTGCGGCAGGCGGCGATATCGCAGTTGTAGAACTGGTTGTCGGGGTTGCCACACGACTGGCATGTGCCGAGGATTTGTGGTGCGTCGCCGAAGTCCATTTTCAATCGCTTGTCGAAAACGTAGAGGGAGCCTTCCCATAAGGCAGAGTTCTTGAAGGTTTCGCCGTAACGAACGATGCCTCCATCGATTTGGTACACCTCGTTGAAGCCACGATTCTTCATGATGACAGACAGGACCTCACAACGAATCCCGCCGGTGCAATAGGTGACAATCGGCTTGTTCTTCAAATGGTCGTACTTGCCGCTTTCCAGTTCCTGCACAAAATCTGGAGTAGTGCGAATATCTGGTACGACTGCATTCTTGAAGCGCCCGATACGTGCTTCGAATTCGTTGCGTCCATCGAAGAACACCACGTCATCGCCGCGTTCTTCAACCAGTTGATTGACTTCAGTTGGGGAGAGATGTTGTCCGCCACCAACGATTCCGTTTCCATCGAGAATGATTTCATCTGGTACGCCGAACGTGACGATCTCGTCGCGTACGCGCACTGCGAGCCGAGGGAAATCATCTCCGACTCCGTCTGACCATTTGAAATCGATGTCTTTGAAGGCAGGAAACTCGCGGGTGATGCGCCGGTATTTCTTGATTGCGTCGATGGGGCCACCGACAGTGCCGTTGATGCCATCCTTGGAAAGAATGATGCGACCCTTTAACCCAAGGCTCTCGCACAATGTTCGCTGCCACAAGCGCACCGCTTCGGGGTCTGCCAGGGGAGTGAACTTGTAATACAGAAGAATCTTGATGTCGATTCTTCAATTTTAACGGCGAGAATTGCCTAGATATTGAGCATTTCTCTGATGCCCTCTGGCACGAAGTTGTTCTCGGTGGTTGTTTCCGCCTCGACAAGTTCCACCATGCGGTTCACGACTTCGATGGGGTCAAGTTGGTTGGTGGTGACCATTTGGCCCACCATCTTGTGAATCTCGGCTGCTGGGGCATTGATGGACGAGTCGCCGAACCACTCCCACATGGAGTCGGCCATACGGTCGTTGAAGCCGGTGTTGTATGGCGCAGGGTTCAGGAGACACACATCGATTCCCTGTGGGGCCAATTCGGCTCTCATGGCTTTACCCATGGCTTCCAGAGCATGTTTGCTCATCGCATACGGGCCAAACCCGGGAGCTGCGAGAACGCCTGCAATGGAAGAAACGATGATGATGCGGCCTGAGCCCTTCTTTGCCATTCCGGTGAGGACGGCTTGAGTGATGGCCACAGTGCCAAAGACATTTACTTCGAACACTTTGCGCAGTCGATCGAGTGGGACGTCCGACATCGGGCCTGTTTGTCCGAACCCTGCGTTGTTGATGAGGACATCGATGTCTCGGTCACGGATGGCGTCGATATCGCTCTGCTTGGTGATGTCGAGGGTGAGGACTTCCAATTGCGGCGCCTCGGCGCGCAGAGCGGCGGCTTGTGCATCTGTTTCTGTGGCCGCGATGACGTTGTGGCCGGTTGCAGCCAGAGCCAACGCTGCGCCTTTGCCGAAACCTGAACCTGCGCCTGTGATGAGAACTGTTTTTTTCATATCTGCCTACTTTCCAAAGGGACTCTAGATGGTGCAGTTTTGGGATTTGTCATGCAAACAGAATCGAAACTATTCATTGGATTCGGGCAGGTGGGTACCGTCCGTGTCGTTGGTCACAGATAGTGTCAGAAAATGCTCACACGCGAAGAAGCCATCCGGGAACTCACGAACGAAGGCAAAACATTCGAACTCGAACTGGTGCCTGTGTACGGGCATCCTGTGCGGGTCTTCAAGAATGCTCCTTTGTCGCTGCGCGATGTATGGCTCACAGCAGCCGCCAGGGGTGATGTGCCATATCTGGTCTTCGATGATGTCACCCTGACTTATGGAGACGCTCATCGCCAGGTGACAGCGTTGGCGGCGTGGATGGTTTCGCAAGGGATCATGAAAGGCGACCGGGTGGCGCTCGGAATGCGCAATTATCCGGAGTGGGCCATTGCCTATTGGGCCACCCAGTGCATCGGGGCTGTCATGGTGAGTCTCAATGCGTGGTGGATTGCAGATGAACTCAAATATGCATTGTCCGACTCTGGCGCTGTGGCTGTGATCGTGGACAGCGAACGGCAGGATCGAATCAGCAATGAACTCCTGTTGGAACTTGGCATCAAGACAATGGTGGTTGCGAGGGGAGACGCCCGTCCCGGGGTCTCGTCGTGGTCTGAAGTAACTGCCGATTCGAACGCTGTACTTCCAATTGTGGACATTGGTCCCGATGACGATGCAACGATCTTGTACACCTCGGGCACTACCGGCTTTCCGAAGGGTGCGGCGGGTAGTCATCGCAACTACATCACAAATATGTGGAACGGACTTTTCGCGGCTGCACTTGCCATGAAAGTTGCTGGCATTTCTCCGGCGCCGTCAACACAGGCCAAACCACAATTGGTCGCACTTTCGACATTCCCATTTTTTCACATTGCAGGGTTATGCGGCTTGAACAACAATACGAATGCGGGCACGTGCATCATCACGCAGTTCAAGTGGGATGCCACCGATGCATTGCGCATCGTAGAAAAGTACAAGGTCAATACCTTCGGTGGAGTTCCCACTGTTGTCCGATCATTTCTCGAACATCCGAACTTCTCTGATTACGACTTGTCGAGCATTTCATCAATTGGTCAGGGCGGTGCTCCGGTGCCGCCAGATTCGATTGCACGAATTGAGACTGAATTTGCCGGCAAAGTGAGTCCGGGCAACGGATACGGCTTGACGGAAACGACTGCTGCGGTGATTGGCAACAGTGGTGCTGCATATTTCGCAAAGAAGGACAGCGTGGGTCTTCCATACGTTGGGACTGATGTGCAGATTCAAGACGAGGACGGAAATGTTCTGCCGCAGGGAAGTATCGGCGAAGTATGTATCTATGGTCCGAACAATGTTCGTGGTTATTGGAACAAGCCCGTTGAAACAGCGAAGGCGTTTGTGGACGGATGGTTCCACACGGGCGATGCCGGATACATCGACGAAGACGGCTTTATCTATGTTGTCGATCGAATCAAGGACATGGTGTTACGTGGAGGCGAGAACGTGTATTGCGTCGAAGTAGAAACAGTGCTGTTCGAACATGCGGCCGTGCGTGATTGCGCAGTCATTGGGCTTCCTCACCCAAAGTTGGGAGAAGAAGTCGCTGCTGTGCTTGTGGCCGCCGACGGCGTCGACCCCAGTGTCACAGCCGAGATTCTGTCCTTCTTGAGCACCCGGCTCGCCACTTTCAAAGTACCAAGCCAAGTGTTTTGGCATACAGAGGAATTACCTCGCAATGCCACTGGCAAGGTGCTGAAGAAGGATCTTCGCGATCAGTACTCCGCATGAGGGCTCACGAAGTCTTGTAGACGCCAGTCCAGTCGATACCCCAGTTGGTGACAGCGCGCTGGGTTTTGCCCTTTTCAATCTGCAATGTTCCGATGCCGCCAAGCTTCTTGGTTGTAAAGACCGAGTAGTACACATCAACCAAGGCACCGATGAAAGCGTTTTCCTGCAGGTATTGAGTCGCCACTGCGTATTCCGCCTTTGCGAGGGTCTTTGTCTTGGCCGCTTGACCGGCGTAGAACAATGTGTCGACAGTGGTGTCTGCATGATGGGTCAGATTCAGTACTGCTCCAACGCTTGTTTGAAAGAGGCCCCTCACAGGATTGGTGCTTGTCGCGGGATACGCGTTGGTGACAATGAATGGAAGGTTGAAGGCAACGTCGTTGCCTTCAAAGAGCAGCAACGGAATCATGTCGTATGCGTTGTAGTACTCGCCGTTGGCAATTTTTGGCGACGAGTTAAATGCCTTGGAAATGATGATTGCTGTTTCTTCCACGACAATGTTTGCGGTGATGCCACAACTACTCCAAGTGTTTTTCAGGAAACGCGCATTGGCTTGTGATGAAGTGCTGGTGTCGGCTGGAAAGGAGAATGTCAGGCTTGTGTTCTTGGTCTCGGTCTTGTAGGCCTCGACAAAGGCACGACTAGCGACAGGATCGAATTTCGGGAATCCTTTGGTCGTGTACATGACGCTCTTTGGGCCGACAATTGATGTTGCAATCGCGGTTTCGCCTCGAGTTCTGGTCTTTGCGTAGTTGACTCTGTCAAGACAGGACAGCACGGCTTGACGAGCTGACTTGTTGGCAAACGGCGAACCTGGCTTGCCTTGATTGAGCCACAGAGATGGGTAGTACTCGCTCGGAGATGCATACTCGGTGACAGCGGTCTTGCGTAAGCGCAAGTCCTTGATGAAAGTTGCTTCGCTTCCTGCTGCAAACATTCCGGCATCGATGGTGCCGCGACGAACAGCAGCGGCCCGTTGCGAGCCTTCTTTGATGTTGGTGAAGGCAATTTTGTCGAGGTAGGGAAGTTTTGCGTTTGTGTTGGGGTCTGTTCTCCAGTACGACGAGTTCTTCGTCACTGTCATCGATTCGCTTGTCCACGATGCGATCTTGAACGGCCCGGTTCCGACGGGCGATGTGGCACATGTTGTTGATGACGCAAACTGAGCTGGAGACCTCATGAAGAAGCGACCTGATGCATAAAGCGTTGCGGGAAAATCATTTTGTGGCCGGTCGAGGTTGAACTGAACAACATACGGTGAGGTGGCGCTGAAACTCACAATGTTTGAGGAGAATGCTGTGCCTGTTCCGATTGTGTACGACTTGGTTCCAAGTCCGCTCACTCCGCCTACTGCGAATGCAGCTGCTGCTATTCGTCCCGTGATTGCATTGAAGTTGGTGACAACTGCTGCTGCATCGAACGGCGCACCATCGTGAAAGGTGATTCCTTCGCGCAGTGTGATGGTCCATGTTTTGAGATCACTAGATGGAGAAGCACTCTTTGCGAGGAGACCAACCATGTCTCCGCCAATCGTCTTTTCGAACAAGGTCTCATAGATTGCTCTTGTGGCCATGAGGGCTGAGTTTGCTGGGTTATTGCCCACGCAAAACCCTGGGAAAGAATCGAAAATACCGACCTTTGCTTCGCCGCCGTATGTGGGTTTTGGAACTGTGGTGGCAGGTGCTTGTGTTGAAGATGTCGTTCCAGGCACAGTGGTTGCAGGTACAGAACTTGATGTTTCAGAGTCGGGAGGTGTGCTTGTTGTGGGAAGCGTTGTGGTCTCCAAAGGTACAGACGTTGTGTCGCTTGATGTTGAATCAGAACATGAGACTGCAATCAATGATGCAGCGAGCACAAGTCCAATGGCTTGATAGGAGGCCCTACCTGTATAACGTTTTTTTCTCATGGCATTCCTTGCAGTGTGTACTTCACATTGACCGTATCGATGTCACTACTTCATTGATAGGCACATACATACTTTCGTGATG
>JBEAXB010000047.1:0-6300 GCA_041160045.1 Actinomycetota bacterium | reverse complement strand
TGGGCCGGGGTGACGTCATTGCGCTCGAGGAGGGCCCAGGCGTTTGCATCGGGGTTTGTGGCGTTCACCCGGCGAATATGGTCGAGAGGGAGGCCTCTGGCTGTCTCATAGTGGTTGAAGGCCTCGAAGGGGCTGGAGAGGATGACCCCTCCGAAATCCCAGAGGACGGCACGAATTTCCTTGGTGGTCACCGCTAGAGGTTATTCGGATTGCCCATCTCTGGAGGGGTTGGGGTGCTTGACTTGATTGGTGACCAAGCACATCATCGTTGACGGCTCAAACATTGCAACCGAGGGCCGTTCCGTCCCCAGCCTCGCCCAACTCCACGAAGCCGTGATGGCTCTGATGGATGAATTCAAGAATGCCAAGGTGTCTGTCGTTGTCGATGCCACATTTGGTCATCGCATCGCCAAAAAGGAACAAGCGGAGTTCGAAAAGGCAATTGCCAATAACGAACTTGTTGCGCCGCCCGCCGGAGCAGTTGGTCGTGGCGATGCTTTTGTCTTGGCAATTGCCGACAAAGTGAATGCATCGATTTTGTCGAACGACAGTTATCAGGAATTTCACGGCAAGTACAAGTGGTTGTTCGACGAAGGTCGTCTGATCGGTGGAAAGCCGGTGCCACTTGTTGGTTGGGTATTCGTCGAGCGTCTTCCTGTGCGCGGACCCACCAGTCGTCGTTCCGTGAAGTCGGGCAAGATGGTGAAGAAGGAATTGCCTGCTGCGAGCCCCGAGGCAAGCAAGCCAATGCCGGTTCCCAAAACACCACCACCAAATGTTCGCGCAAAGATGGTGAACGAGCTCATGCCGTTCCTGCAGTTCGTGGAGAAGCATCCTGTCGGAACAAAAGTGAAGGCTGTTGTCGAGTCCTACGCAGCAAATGGCATCACGGTTCTTGTTGGCGACATTGCTGGCTACGTGCCATTGCGCAACATGGCCAACCCGCAACCACGCAGTGCGCGTGATTTGTTCCAGGTGGACGATGTTGTGTCGCTGACAGTTGTTGGTTACACGCCCGCGCGACGCAGTGTTGATTTGGCTGTTCCTGGCGTTATCGACACAGGTGTCGTGCCCACAGGCCGCAAGGCTGCTGGTGCCAAGGCGCCGGCAAAGAAGGCAATTGCAGCCAAGAAGACAGCACCTGCAAAGAAAGTGCCAGCCGCTAAAGCTGTTGTTGCAAAAACTGTGGCCGCCAAGGCTCCTGCGAAGAAGGCAGTTGCTGTGAAAAAGGCTGCGCCTGTCAAGAAAGTTGCCGCTGTCAAGGCTCCCGCCAAAAAGGCAGTTGCTGTGAAGAAGGCAGTTGTTGCAAAGGCGCCTGCAAAGAAGGCCGTTGCGAAGAAGGCACCAGCAAAAAAGCGCTGATCAGGTTCAGTTGCTCTGCAGAGCAGTGACCCCACTACCGTTCTGAGGTGCTCATTGTTACCTGGAACGTCAACTCGCTGAAGGCTCGGTTGCCCCGCGTCACCGAATGGTTGGCCGAAGTGCAACCAGATGTTGTGTGTCTGCAAGAGACAAAACTCGCCCAAGACAAGTTCCCGACAGAGGCGATTGCCGAACTCGGATACGAGAGCGCCCACTTTGGGCAGGGTCAATGGAATGGTGTTGCCATCTTGTCTCGCGTTGGTCTTGTCGATGTCATGAACAACTTTGCGCCGGGCATCGAACCCGACCATGAAGCGCGAGTGATTTCGGCAACATGTGGTGGAGTGCGAGTGACGTCGGTGTATGTGCCGAATGGTCGAGCACTCGACAATGATCACTACACGTACAAGCTTGGATGGATGGCCCGCCTGCGTGAACATCTCGATGCAACGTGCAAGCCCACAGATGATGTCGTGGTTGCCGGCGATTTCAATATCGCACCCGACGACCGCGATGTATATGACGTCAAGGCGCTCGAAGGACAAACGCATGTGAGTGCTCTCGAACGAGAAGCGCTTGCAAATGTGTGTGCATTCGGCATGGAAGACACGTTCCGCCGTTTCTACGATGAGGCCGGATTGTTCTCCTGGTGGGATTACCGCGGCGGTTCTTTCTACAAAGGCAATGGCATGCGTATCGATCTGTTGCTTGCCACGCAATCCGTTGCCGAACGTTCCACCTGGACCTCGGTGGATCGCAATGCCCGCAAAGGCGAATCACCGAGCGATCATGCACCGGTGATGTTGCTCGTTGGAGACAAATGAGCGAATCAGTATCTGACAATTCGGGCGCGGTGTCGTTTCCTGCGTTTCACGAACGAGTTGGCGAGTTGACGCCGGCAGATCTTGCACGTGTTCGTCTGGCTGCTGCCACGCGAGCCTTGGTGCACGATGCATTCATGTCGACGTCATCGGCTGACGATATCGAGGCGGCAGTGGCGGCAATCGAATCAGCAATCACACATGTCAACACTCCGGGCGGAGTCAATGGCAGTGCGGCAGCCGAGTCGCATTTTTCTGATCGCAGCCCGTTCTACGGTGCGATGAACCCGATTTCAATGCCAATGCAGATGGGTCGCGACGACAGCATCGGCGAGTTCGGTTGCATCACCGGCACTGTTCGATTCACCGAGCCATATGAAGGGCCTCCAGGTCATTGTCATGGTGGATTCATTGCCGGTGCCTTTGATGAAGTGCTCGGCATGGCGCAATCGCTCACGGGTCGACCTGGCATGACGGGAAATTTGTCGGTGAATTACCGAGCACCGACACCGTTACACACAGACATCGTGTATCGCGGGTGGGTTGATCGTGTCGACGGACGAAAGATCTTTACGAAGGGCACTGCCCACAATGGCGATGTGTTGTGTGCAGAAGCCGAAGCGATTTTCATCTCAATGCCAGTCGAACTGATGGATCGACTGCGCAAAGGTCGCGATGTCAGCGGCCAGCCACAGGGTTGATAATTGCAATCAGCTCTGCTGCATGACGGCGAGCAAACACAACATCAGTGATTGCTGCAATTCCTTCTTCAGTGGTGGGCCTATCGCGCAGTAAACCGCGAATCTGACGAATTGTCAATACGCCGGCCGCATCGATGCGGGCAGCATGTGCAAGACGAGTGCGCCATTCGTTGAGGGCAATTTCAATCGGGTCGGCTTCAGGTCGTGCACGTGCGATTCGGCGAAGTTCTTCTGGCGGTGGGTCGACAACGGGTGATGAAGTAAGGACCGTGGGAAGAAACGGTGATGGTCCGGTGGACTTGCCTTCGCGCTGATCGGTCCAGGTGATGACCAGTTCGTCTGCTGCACGGGTGAGAGCCACATAGGCAAGTCGCGCCTCTTCGCTTCGGGCTGTTGGTGTGCGTGCGCCTCGGTAGGGGAGCATTCCCTTTTCCATGCCGGCCACGATGACCAAAGGCCATTCGCGTCCTTTTGCTGCGTGGAATGTGAGTACTTCAACGCCATCTGGTTCGGCGATGTCGGCAGAGGTGACAAGCCACGAGCCAAAGGTGCGTCCGTCAACGCCGCTCGAGCGATGCGCATCGAGAAAGTCACGGACGAATTGTGCGATCTGGAAATCAGCGTCGTCCTTCGTGTATTCGCCAGTGTCGAGGATGTCTGCTGCCCAAGTCGCGAGTTCGTCGCGCCCTGTTAGTGCTTGAGCTGCTGCAACCGCGCGACCCCATGCGCCGCCTTTGCGCGACGAACGCACGGGAATGCCGGCAGCGACAAGTTCATCGCGGATTGCATCTGCCATTGCATTGATGCGCACGAGGACAGCGGTGTCGCTCCATGCGTTGTTGTTGGTGCGCGATCGAGAAACAAGTTTGGCAATCAATGCACGTTCTTCACGTTCGGTGGCGCATCGTTCGAGACGAACGACATCTCCGGTGGCACGTTGTGAAACGGCATCGGCAATCTGGCCGTCTTTGGCCAGTGTGGCCACTGCCATTTTTACGATTTCTGGTGTACAGCGGTAGTTCGACGGCAGCGATACGACATGTGCACCACCAGATAGGTCGGGCAAAGTATCGAACAATGTTTTGTCTGCGCCGTTGAAACCATAAATGGCCTGGTTCGGGTCGCCAACGAGAAACAAATCGGGCGAGGAAGGAATGAGAACCTTGAGGAATGCGTATTGCAGTGGGTTCATGTCCTGTGCTTCATCGACAGAAATGTGCTTGTACTGAAAACGAATCGATTCGCCGATGCGGGTGTCCTTGGCGGCATCATTGACAACTGATGTCATGAAGTCGTTGAGGTCGATGACACCACGCTTGCGTTTCGTGCGTTCGTACAAATCGAACACGTCGGTGAATCGCGAGGCACCCATCGGAACTTTCATGCCCGCATCGGCAAGAACAGATGCTGCATTGACAGGCGGGATCATGCGTGCGTGTGCCCAGTCGACGGCCGTGAGTACTTCGGATACTCCGCCACGACGGGCGTCTTCTCCCATGCACGACGACATCAGCGATGATCTGTTGTTCACGATGACAGGTGCACGCTTGCCACGATCTTCGAGCTGTTGCAACATGATGCGACGAGCGACCGCGTGAAATGTGCCGATCGTTGGTCGGCCATCAAGATCGAAGCGAGCAAGTCGGGTGCGCATCTCGGTGGCGGCCTGGCGAGTAAAGGTGATGGCAAGAGTTCGTTCAAGATCTGCCGTGCCCGAGGCAACGCGCCACGCGATACGTCGGGTGAGAACAGTGGTTTTGCCAGATCCGGCACCGGCTCGCACCACAACGATGCCAACGGGGGCAGTGACGGCGGCGCGCTGTTCGGAATCGAGCCCAGCCAGAACCGAGTCGGGGGAAGTTCCGTACTCGGTTGGCTGTGGGGTCACGAAAGGCACCCTTAGAAACTAGGCGGTTGCTACCCTTCGAGCCATGCCCTTCCCGCGCCGATTATTGAATGACTATGAGAACATCGCTCTCGACCTACACCCGCATTGGTGGTTCTTTGGCCCATCGGCGGCCACCCTCGTCGGATCAATGTTCGTCACGTTGCTCCTAAAGAGGCAAGTGCCCTCCGGATTCTTCGAGGCGGCGGTCAGCTACCTCGGAATGGCAGCCATCATCGTGGCCGCCTCGTGGCTGATTGTGTGTCTCATCAAGTGGCGCACCACTTATTTCGTTGTCACCTCGCACCGCCTGATTTATCGCCAAGGCGTCGTTGCCAGAGGTGGGGTGGAGATTCCTCTTGAACGCGTGAACAACGTGAATTTCACCCAGACCATTATTGAGCGAATGATCGGCGTTGGCGACCTCCTCATTGAGTCCGGTGGCAAAGATGGACAGCAAACCTTCAGCGACATCTCGCAGCCAGAACGGGTGCAAAACATCATTCACTCCACGATTCAAAATCGCGTGGGGAACCGTTTTGAAGGCGCCCCGAGTATGGCAAGCGTGGCTGCCGAATTGGAACGTCTCGAGGCCCTGCGCGACCGCGGAACCCTCACAGACGAGGAATTCGAAGAGCAAAAACGCCGCATTCTCGGATAAGTCGGTTCGCCTTCACGAAGTGGGTGGGGCACCTGTGAGAATAGAGAGATGTCGCAAGTAGTACTGCCATCTGGAATCAATATCGAATACGAGTCGATGGGCAATCCGTCGAACCCCACCCTTTTGTGGATCATGGGTTTTGGCGCCCAGATGACCGCATGGCCAGTCGAGTTCCTCCAGTTGTTCATCGATGCGGGTTTCCATGTCGTTCGTTTCGACAACCGTGACTGCGGCTTGTCCTACAAGCACGATGGTCTGATGGTTGAGACCGACAAGGTCACGATGCAGGCGATGATGGGCGACGTTGTCACCGTTGAAGTTCCGTACACGTTGTCCGACATGGCAGCAGATGCAATGGGCGTCCTCGATCATCTCGGAATTGAAAAGGCACACGTCATCGGCGCATCGATGGGCGGCATGATTGCGCAAACCGTTGCCATCGAACATGGCCATCGTGTTGCAAGCCTCACAAGTGTCATGTCGGTGACAGGCGATCTTGCATACGGTGCACCCACCGAAGGAGCCATGGCTGCTTTGCTCGCACCGCCATCTCCCGACCGCGACACCTACATCGAGAGTGCTGCAACATGGGCAGTGTGGTGCTCGAAGAAGCATTTCGATCTGAACGAAGCAAAGGCTCGCGCAGCACGCGAATACGACCGCAGTTTCTATCCCGAAGGATCCCATCGTCAGCTTGCTGCCATTTATTCCTCCGGAGATCGCAGCGAAGCACTACGCAGCCTCACCATTCCCACCCTTGTCATTCATGGTCGTGACGACACGTTGCTCACACCGTCAGGCGGAGAACGCACAGCCGAGTTGATTCCCGGTTCTGTATTCATGTTCGTCACCGACATGGGGCACGACTTG
>JBEAXB010000253.1:0-2588 GCA_041160045.1 Actinomycetota bacterium | reverse complement strand
AGCACTCTTGTGACGGTTCCGGCCCTTGCTCGCGTCGAATGGCTGATCGAAATCAGCCTGGTGGCGGCCAAGTAATCGCTCGGAATATGTACTCGGCGAGCCCGCCTCGTACGATTGAACAATGGCTGAAGTAGTAAAGCGCACTGACTCGGGGATCGAAATCGACCCCCTTTATTCGGCGGACAATCTCGTCGGCTGGGATCCAGCACAACAGCTTGGTCTGCCGGGCAACCCCCCATACACACGTGGCGTGTATCCCACGATGTATCGCGGCAAGTTGTGGACAATGCGCCAGTACGCCGGCTTTGGTTCGGCCGAGACCACGAACCAGCGATTCAAATTTCTTCTCGAAGCAGGCCAGACAGGTTTGTCGTGTGCGTTCGACCTTCCCACCCAAATGGGGTACGACTCAGACCATGCACGCAGCGAAGGCGAGATCGGCAAAGTAGGCGTTGCCATCGACTCTCTCGACGACATGCGCATGTTGTTGAAGGATTTGCCACTCGACAAGGTGTCGACATCGATGACCATCAACTCAACCGGCGCAATCCTGTTGTTGATGTACGAATTGGTTGCTGAAGAACAAGGCGTTCCAGCATCGGCCATCAGTGGAACGATTCAAAATGACTTGCTGAAGGAATACATCGCGCGTGGAACATATGTGTACCCGCCGCGTCCTTCGATGCGCATCATCACCGACATTTTTGCCTACTGCGCAGAGCATGTACCGAAGTGGAACACGATTTCAATCTCTGGCTATCACATTCGTGAAGCTGGAAGCACTGCAGTGCAGGAATTGGCATTCACTTTGGCGAACGCCATTGCGTATGTGCAGGCAGCTGTCGACACTGGTCTCGATGTTGATGATTTCGCTCCACGCTTGTCGTTCTTCTGGAACGGTCACAACAACTTCTTCGAAGAAGTGGCCAAGTTCCGCGCTAGTCGTCGCATGTGGCACAAAATCATGACCGAGCGTTTCGGTGCAAAGAAAGAGTCGAGCAAGTTGCTCCGCTTCCACACCCAAACAGGCGGAAGCACACTCACCGCTCAGCAACCACTGAACAACGTGGTCCGCGTTGCTGTGCAGTCTCTTGCTGCCGTGATGGGCGGAACACAGAGCTTGCACACAAACGGTTTCGACGAGGCCCTCGGCCTTCCCACCGAAGAAGCCGCTCGTATCGCATTGCGCACACAGCAGATCATCGGATACGAAAGTGGCGTGGCAGATACGCCCGACCCGCTAGCTGGTTCGTACTTCGTGGAAACACTCACCGATGAAGTCGAGCGTTTGGCATGGGAATACATCGAGCGCATCGACGCCATGGGTGGCGCAGTCGATGCAATCGAAGCTGGTTTCCAGATGGACGAAATTGAGCAGAGTGCGTACGAGTACACGAAGTCGATTGACGACGATGAGCGCATCATTGTTGGCGTCAACAAGTTTCTCGTCGATGACGAAGCAGAACCCTTTGTTCTTTCGGTCGACCCGCAATTGGCAGTCCAGCAATTGTCTCGCTTGAAGGCCTTCAAAGAAAACCGCGACCAGGACAAGGTGCAGGCACTACTCGAAGCGATTCGCGTTGCAGCCCGCGGCACCGACAACTTGTTGTACCCAATGAAGGAAGCACTTCGTGCTCATGCCACTCTCGGCGAAGTCAGCGACGCATTGCGCGACGTGTACGGGGTGTATAAGCCAGGCCGATAGTGCGTGACGGAGATTGCCTCTAGGCTCTCTTTGAAATGAAATTCAATCGTGGTGTCGCTCTCGGCACAAGTCTTGTTCTGATCCTTGCTGCCTGTGGAGATTCGTCGTCCTCGTCGCGCGACCGCAACGCAACGTTTGCCGGTACAGAGTGCTACACACAAGATGAGTTTCCGGCACTAAAAGTCCAGGCCACCGCGATGTCTAACACGTACGTCGCCACTGCAAAAGAAGTAGAGGTGGCAAAGGAACTCGCCACCACCAATCTTCTCGCTTGGAAGAATGCCGAAAATGTGCTCACCGAACTGAATGAAATAGTGGCAGCTGTGCAGGCCACGTTTGATGCTGAATCTGAGAAGGCGGCTGAATCTCTCAGCCGGTATATCAACGCCGTGAGTATCTATCTGAAGAATCCGAATGTCGACAAGAGCGCAAAACAAATCATGGCAAGCGCAATAGCGGACTTGAATTTCGAGAAAGATTATTGGCAAACGAAGGCAGCCGGTTCAGACGCCGAACTTAAGCGTCTAGCAGATGAGTTGCGCCCGGCGATTGAACGGTCGACTCAGGAGGTCAAAGAAAAGTTGCAAACAAGTGAGTTATCCGTAGAGGCCTACAACGCGCTTATCGAAAAGTATGACGGTCAAGTAGCCGAGTACAAGAAATTTACGAGCATCAAACCATGTCCCGTCGGGTTGTCAGCCGGAGATGCAGAGGGACCAGCTCCATCCTCAACAACCTCAACTACTAAGCCCACCTTTCAGTTCGAAGAGACTCCCGCGTCGCCCATAGTGACTATCGAGGGCGGCGTAACAGATTCGACCATTTCCTCGACTGATGAAACGACAGCCACTAGTTCGTCAACAATCGCTAATTCGTCATCATC
>JBEAXB010000004.1:0-12488 GCA_041160045.1 Actinomycetota bacterium | reverse complement strand
ATCTGAATACCTCATGAATCTGCACAAGGCCGAGGGAACCGAACTCGATACGAACTTCACTGGCGAGGTGCATGAGACGATTTCGTATCACATCCCATGTCACCTTCGCGCCCAAAACATCGGGTTGCGCAGCCGCGACATCATGAAGCTCACCGGAGCCAAGATCAAACTTGTCGATCAGTGCTCGGGAGTCGATGGCATGTGGGGCTTCAAGGCCGGCAACGAGCAGTACTCGGTGCCCGTAGCCAAGAAACTCGCTGCGAAACTCGAAGCTTCGGGTGGCGACATCGTCGCTGGTGACTGTCACCTTGCGAACACAGCAATCGTCGAACAAACAGGGCGTACCGCACAACATCCACTCCAAGTGATTGCTCGTGCGTACGGCATCGCCGAAGAACCTTCCAAATAAACAACCGAAAGACACACCGTGAACACCAATTCCCCCAATGGTCATCGCAAACTCCGTCTCGAAGACATTGCAGATCTGCGTGCCTACGAACGTGAGCGAGCAACATTTCGCGCGTCAATGATCGAAGTAAAGCGTCTTCGGCGCGTTGCGATCGGCGACCTGCTCACCGTCATGTTCGAAAACCGCGACACGATGCGTCTGCAAATTCAAGAAATGATTCGTGCTGAAAAACTGGTGACCGATGAAGGCGTGATGGAAGAGCTGAAGGTATACAACCCGATGATTCCGAACCCAGGTCAACTGTGTGCAACGTTGTTCCTCGAACTCACGTCCGAAGAACAAGTAAGGGAGTGGCTCACGAAACTGGCCGGCCTTGAAAACAGCATCTTCATTCAATTGTCCGATGGCACAAAAATCCGCGGGGCAATCGATGCCCAGCACGCAGCCGGTCTGACTCGTCCAGATGTCACCGCTGCAGTGCACTACCTGACCTTCGAATTCACACCAGAACAGGTGGAGCAGTTCGCCTTTGGTCCGGTGTCGGTTGTATGCGATCAGCCGAACTATCTCCAGATGGCAGATTTGTTGGAATCGACAAAGACAGAGCTCTTGACAGACCTTCGCCCTTAGGGGTTGCATAACACTCCTGAGTGTCTCTTCGAGGAATTGGACAGGTGTGACGCCTGACACATACGATGGCTGACAAGGGGTGCGCCCCGATATCTCAGGGGGACTGCGATGTCAGGAAAAGACTTGTCGTGGAGACAGCAGGGGGCCTGCAATGGCCTCGATCCAGCGGTTTTCTTCCCAGACTCTGACGAGGCTGCGCAAGAAGCGATTTCGATCTGCTCAGAATGCCCTGTACGCCTGTCGTGTCTTGAGCATGCACTTGCTGTCCGAGAGCGCGAAGGCGTCTGGGGAGGGGCTACCGAAAGGGAGCGGCGAAGAATTATTCGTCATCGACGCCGTACGGCGTAGATACTTAGTGCATGGCACAACGCGAGGAATTTATTGGATGGCCGGCACTGCTTGCCCAAATCCTCGATCGGGTTGATCTCAGCTCGGCTCAGGCAGAGGCTGCAATCACACAAATTCTCAATGGTGATGCCACGCCGTCTCAGATGACGGCCTTCATCGTTGCCATGCGCGCCAAGGGCGAAACGACCATTGAACTGGAAGGCATGTTGCATGCCGTTCGTTCTGCCGGAATGAAAGTTGCCCTCAGCGACGACATTGCCGCTCGCGCAATCGACATTGTCGGAACAGGTGGAGACAAGAGCAACACAGTCAACGTGTCAACAATGTCTGCACTCGTTGTTGCGGGCGCCGGAGTTCCTGTATGCAAGCACGGCAACCGAGCAGCATCATCGAAGTGTGGAGCTGCAGATCTGTTGGAAGCCGCTGGCGTGGCCATCGAACTCGACCCACAAGGTGTCGAGGCATCCATTGCGCAAACCGGATTCGGTTTTTGTTTGGCTGCCCGTTTTCATCCGGCCTTTCGCTACACCGGACCATCGCGTCGTGAAATTGGCATTCCCACGGTCTTCAACCTGCTCGGGCCAATGGCGAACCCGGCACCGATTGCAAACATGCTCGTTGGTGTTGCGATGCCGAACATGATGCAGGCGATGGCCGAATCATTGTCGTCGCGCGGTGTGACACGAGCATGGGTGGTGCACGGACACGGTGGTCTCGATGAACTCGCGGTCAGTGGTCCGAACAGAGTGTTCGAATTACGTGATGGCGCAGTGTCGCAATTCGAGGTGAATGCCGCAGATTTCGGAATTGCTGTCTCGACAGTTGCAGATATTCGCGGTGGAGACGCGTCGGAGAATCTTGTTATCATGAATGATTTGTTCGCCGGAAAGACTGGCGCGGTTCGCGACATCGTGACTTTCAATGCGGGTTGTGCGATGTATATCGCTGGCCTTGTCGGCGAAGTGTCCGAAGGAATCGATCGCGCACGTGCGTCGCTTGATTCGGGTGCTGCGGCTGCGGCACTTGCAGCAGTCGTTGCGACAAGCACGCAACAAGCAGCACGGATGGCGGTGTAGTCATGGTTATTCGCGTTCCCGCAACATCGGCAAACCTCGGGCCTGGGTTCGATGCCTTAGGTCTTGCGTTGTCGCTTCATATCGAAGTCGGAATCGTCGGCACCGACGACATGTCCGAGCACGGTCATGTCGCAGACGACACTCATCCCGCCCAAATGGCATTCGTACGCACTGGCGGTGTGGGACAACTGTGGGTCGACAATGTCATCCCGATGGGCAGGGGAATGGGCTTTAGTGGAGCTGCCCGCATTGCCGGAATCGTGGCTGCAGAGGTACAGATCAACGGCGGTGCTTGGGATAAATCTTCATCGCAGGCATTGGCAATCGGTACCGAACTCGAAGGTCATGCCGACAACGTTGCGCCATCGCTTCATGGTGGCATCGTCATCACGTCAGAGGGCCTCGTAGTGCCCGTACCACTTGCCCTAGATCCCGTGTTCGTGATGTGGATTCCCGAGTTCTCCACATCAACAAACGAATCACGCGGAAAGATCGGCCCATCCATCGCTCTCGAAGACGCAGTGTTCAACATCGCCCACGTAGCCATGTTTGTTGCCGCACTCGCATCCGGCGACACGGCACTCCTGCGCGAAGCGACGCGCGACCGCATTCATCAAGACATTCGCCTCGCAGCATCGCCACCATGCAAGAACGCGCTCGACGTCGGCTTAGCTGCTGGTGCCTGGTGCGGTTGGCTCTCTGGTTCTGGCCCCACCGTTGCCATCATGTGCGACCCAGCCGATGCAACACGGATCGCTGCTGCAATGCCGACAGATGGCCACACGAAGACTCTGAGTCTTGATTTCCAGGGCGCCATCATCCTCTAGAACAACCTTGTGACACCCTCTCGTCACAGTAAGCACATGGAATTCACTTCACGTCCAGAGCAGTCCGTCACGAGCGCCGAGCCTGTCCTCATGATCTCATGCGACACCTGCGTCATGCGCCACAGCGACGCCTGTGGTGATTGCATGATGAGTGTTCTGTGCGAGGAAGTGCCCACGGGAGCCGTGATTCTCAACCTGCAAGAGCTGCGGGAAATTAGGTTGCTCGCTCAGGCCGGTTTGGTGCCTACGCTTCGGCACCGTGCCGTTGGCTAACCCGTTACCCAAAAATCCGAAGGTCGTCGCAGTCGACGCCCCCTCAGGACCCGCGTACCTGGAACAACTGCGCGCCATCGGTGTCGATGCCGGACTGCACACATTGGGCGTCGCGCCGGCTACTCCTATGCATCGGGCTCTAGCTCAACTGCACGACCGCCAGGAACGCGGCCTCGTCAACGACATGAAGTTCACCTACTTGCGTCCTGAGAGATCCACACAACCTGGTGCTCATGTTGAAGGTGCCCAGTCGGTCATCGTCGGAGTGAGGTCGTATGCGATTGCAGATGATGATGTCGCCGGCATTGCGCCGAGTTCACCTCTTGCTCGTATCGCCAAATATGCCTGGGTTGATCACTATGCACATTTGAAGGATTCATTATCGGTTGTTGCCGCCAAGTTGCGTACCGATGGACACCGTGCGGTGGTGTTCGCCGACGACAACGCGATGGTCGACAGGGAAACGGCGTGGCTTGCAGGAATCGGTTGGTACGGACACAACGCAAACATCCTTCTTCCGGGCCATGGCAGTTTTTTTGTGATTGGTTGCGTCGTCACCACAGCGGTCTTGCCGATTGGCGAGCCGATTGCTGACGGATGCGGCACGTGCAACAGATGTGTTCCGGCGTGTCCGACCAATGCAATCGTTGAACATGGTGTGATCGATGCCAATAAGTGTCTGTCGTGGTTGTTGCAAAAGCCCGGCATCTTTGATGAGAGATATCGCATCGCTCTCGGCGACCGCATCTACGGGTGCGACGACTGCCAAACGGTGTGTCCACCCACGCGCCGCGGCCCGAGTATCGAATCTTCCGACGAGTTGCAGAAAAAGGTCGATGTATTGGATTGGCTGCAGTTCGATGACGTCACGTTGAATTCGATGTGCTCCCGTTGGTACGTGCACAATCGAAACATGACATGGATTCGCCGAAACCTATTGATTGTTCTCGGCAACGTTGCAGATCCGTCCGATGCACGTGTCGTGGAAACCGTTCGGCGATATGTGTCACACGAATTGCCAGAGTTGCGAGCGCACGCAGTGTGGGCGGCATCGCGACTTGGTCTTGGCGCATTGATTAATCCGGCAGACAACCACGAATTGGTGCGCAACGAGCGTGCGCATCTGCCAGCATTGCGTGACGACCTATGAAGCACCTATTAGTCACCAATGATTACCCGCCAAAAATCGGCGGCATTCAATCTCTGTTGTGGGAATGGTGGCGCCGGCTTCCTTCTGATTCGTTTGCAGTTCTGACAAGCCCTCACGATGGCGCAGCAGCTTTCGATGCCGCAGAGCCGTATCGCATCGAACGTACGCGCGAGCCAGTGCTGTTGCCGCACCCGTGGATGGTCAAGCGCATCAACGACATGGCAAAAGATTTCGGAGCCGACTTTGTGGTGCTCGATCCGGCTCTGCCGCTCGGATTGGTCGGCCCAACGCTCTCGCTGCCGTACATGGTGGTGCTGCACGGAGCAGAAGTCACGGTTCCTGGTCGCTTGCCCGGCACCAAACAAGTGTTGTCGCATGTTCTTCGTGGGGCACAACACATCATCGCTGCTGGCGGATATCCGGCAGCAGAAGGTGAACACGCAGCCGGTCGCGCATTGCCCATCACGATTGTTCCGCCTGGTGTCGACACATCAAGATTTGTACCGCTCACCCCCGATCAAAAATCATCGGCACGTCGCCATTTCGGATTCGATGACGATGCCGAGATTGTTTTGGGTATCAGTCGCTTGGTTCCACGCAAGGGTTTCGACACCCTGATTCGAGCCATTGGCCAACTCGCACCGCATCGCCCCGCACTGCAGTTGGTGATTGCAAGCACGGGTCGTGACGAGGATCGACTGCGCAAGATTGCTCTCGAGACATCTGCGCCCGTCACATTTCTTGGTCGCGTCGCTCATGACGACCTGCCAGCGCTGTACGGATGCGCCGATGTGTTCTCGATGTTGTGCCGCAACAGGTGGGGAGGCCTCGAGCAAGAAGGCTTTGGCATCGTGTTCGTCGAAGCCGCTGCATGTGGCGTTCCTCAGGTCGCTGGCCGCAGCGGGGGAGCAGCCGAAGCTGTTCTCGATGGAGTCACCGGATACATCCTCGAAAATCCGTCCGATGTGTCGGGAGTCGCTGGTCGTATCGCTGCAATCCTTGATGATCCTGTCCTGCGGGCCTCGATGGCGGTTCAGTCACGACAACGAGCGGTCGCCGAGTTTGAATACGACGTTTTGGCAGCTCGTTTAGGCGATGTGTTGCAGGTGGGGCAATGATGGAGAACATGCACGGCTCGCTCATCATCAAGATCAATGTGGCAATGACTGCGTTGTTCGTTGTTGCTTCTGTTGTTGCAGCAGCCGCTTTCAGCCAGCCATGGAAATCGATTGCCGTCGTCGTCAGTCTTGCGTGTTTCACAATTGGCATCACGGTGTTCCTCTGGGGCTACTGGACTGCTGTGCAGCGCAGCCGCACCGACGAAATCTCTGTTGCGGCCATGTACTTCCTTGTCGACGGAGCCGCTCCGTCAAAGGTGGCGGCAATCCTTAATTCCACTTTGGCTGTCCAGGTTGTTGTGGCAGTTGCCACGGCCATCGCTCGTTCCTCTACCGATGGCAAGGCCGGAAGCACGCTGGCCTTTGGCATCTTGGTGCCGATGATGGGACTTGGCTTTAATGGCTTGTGGGCATCGATCCACGGGTCATTTTCACCGCGCCAATTGGCAGATGGCGCACAGGTGCCACATCCGGACACTCAGAGCGGGCAAGATTAGAACCATGACCGATCGTGCCGCGCAGACCACACTCATCAACGCCCCGCTTGAAAAGTGCTGGGAAGTCGTTCTTGATTTTGAAAAATACCCCGACTGGGCAAAGGACGTCAAAGAATCTGTGATTCGTGCCCATGACGAGCAAGGTCGTCCATCACGCGTCGAGTACCGCGCGTCAGCTCTTGGTCGCAGCACTCACTACACACTCGAGTACGACTACTCAGAGCAGCCAGCACGTCTGTCGTGGCATCTTGTCGAAGGCGACATCATGCGCGCATTGAACGGTGCGTACTCCTTCGTCGAAGTCGACAACGGCACTCAAGTGTTTTACGAACTCGAGCTTGAACTCGTCGTTCCACTTCCCGGCTTTGTGAAGCGTCGTGCCGAGGCACGCATTCTCATTGAGGCCGTCAAAGAACTCAAAGCCCGCGCCGAGTCGTGACTTCGGTCGGAATCGATGTTGGCGGCACGAAGTGTCACGGCGTTCGCATTGATGCATCTGGTTCGGTTGTCGCCGAGGTTCGGTATCCAACGCCTCCTGCCAATGAGTTGGTCGGTGTTCTTGCACAGATTTTTTCCGAACTGAACGGAACCACATCGCTTGGCGTTGGTGTTCCTGGTCTGATCACTCCCGAGGGAGTCATTCGGGCATCACCAAACATGCCGGGGGCATTCAATGTTTCCGTTGGGCCGGCACTACGCGAGATGTTGGGCATCACGGTGCACGTCGAGAACGACGCCACCGTCGCGGCCTACGCCGAATGGAAAGTGGGCGCGGCTCGCGGAGCAAACAATGCAGTCATGGTCACACTTGGTACCGGTATCGGCGGCGGCATTGTGATGGGTGGCGAACTGCAGCGTGGCGCCAATGGCTTTGCCGGCGAGATTGGCCACATGATGGTGGAACGCAATGGACTCGAATGTGTCTGTGGTCGTCATGGTTGTTGGGAACGGTACGCATCGGGTTCGGCTCTCAAGACATTGAGTGGCGGCATGAGTGGAGAAGAAGTTTTTGCCGCAGCGTCGCGTGGTGATGCTCATGCGCAATCGGTTGTTGCAGAATTCACAGATTGGATTGCTGTTGGTCTTGCCAGTCTCACGAATATTTGTGACCCAGAAGTCATCGTGATTGGTGGAGGTGTCGTGCAGTCGATCATCGGCATCATGGATTCGGTCTCGGCGCGTTTTTCCGAGTCCTTGTATTCGCCCGAGTGGCGTCCACATCCTCGGCTCGTCACGGCAGAACTTGGAGAGCGCGCAGGCGCAATCGGCAGTGCGCTGATTTCTAGTCTGGCGTAGCCCAATGACGCGAGCGTTCGACTGCTCGCAACCATGTTTCGTGCGAAGTATCGGGAGCTGATGGCTCGAACCGACGATCAAGTGTCCACATGTTTCCGATTTCGTCGAGGTTCGTCCACACTCCTTCGGCAAGGCCGGCAAGGTAGGCAGCACCGAGGGCCGTTGTTTCATGATCTGTTGGGCGAAGAACAGGTACTCCCAATGCGTTCGCTTGTCGTTGCAGCATGGCATCCATGACAGAAGCTCCGCCGTCAACGCGAAGTTCGGCAAGTGCAACACCACCGGCCGATGTCATGGCTGCGATTGCGTCTTGTGTTTGATACACCATTGCATCGACAACTGCGCGGGCAATATGTGCTCGCGTTGTTCCGCGTGTGATGCCCACGATGGTGCCACGGGCATACGGGTCCCACCATGGGCTGCCGAGCCCTGTGAATGCCGGCACGACAAAGACGCCACCCGCATCAGGAACTGACTCTGCGAGAGCACCCACTTCAGCAGACGTTGAGATAATGCCGAGACCATCACGCAGCCATTGCACCGCCGCTCCGGTCACAAAGATGGCGCCTTCCAATGCATACACAGGCTTTCCGTCACCGAGATCCCACGCAACGGTCGTGAGCATTCCTTCGGATGGCGCCGGACATGTTGTGCCGACATTGAGGAGAATGAAACTTCCGGTGCCATAGGTGTTCTTTGCCATGCCGACACTGGTGCATGCTTGGCCAAAGAGTGCAGCTTGTTGATCGCCTGCGATGCCCGAGATGGGAATGCCATTTGGCACGCCGGCAACATCAGTGGTGACGCCATAGCGACCACTCGAAGGTTGTACCTGTGGAAGAACTGAGATGGGGACGTGAAGCAGGTCGCACATCTCTGGGCTCCACTGCATGGTGTTGATATCGAACAACATCGTGCGGCTTGCATTGCTCGGATCTGTGACAAACGCATGTCCCGCAGTGAGTTTCCACACAAGCCACGAATCGACTGTTCCGATGCAGAGATGCTCGATTGGTGCCAGTTGCTCATGTTCAATCAACCAGGCAGCCTTCGTGCCGGAAAAATACGGATCAAGCACGAGGCCCGTGATGCGACGGACTGTTTCCAGATGCGGCTCCAGCTCTGAGCAGCGTTGCGCAGTGCGGCGGTCCTGCCACACGATGGCGCGCGCACACGGCTCGCTTGTGCGGCGATCCCATGCAACAACGGTTTCACGTTGATTGGTGATGCCGATGGCAGACACTGGTTGCTTGAGTTGCGAGACAACATCGCTGAGCGTTGCAACAACTGCGGTCCAAATCTCGGCTGCATCATGTTCGACCCAGCCAGGCTGAGGAAAGTATTGGGTGAATTCCCTGTATGCAGAAAACGATTTCTGGCCGTCATCAAACACTGCACGCGTGCGAACTCCGGTGGTGCCGGCATCGATTGCAAGCACAACACCCATTGGTTACCGGCCCGACGTTGCAATCAAGCGCACAAGTTCTGCGTGCACTCCGGGGGTGGAGACCAAAACTTGTTTGGGTGTGACGGGATCTCCGACATAGTCCGAGATGATTGCACCAGCTTCGGTGGCGATGACTTGGCCTGCAACCAGATCCCACGAATGAAGATGCTCTTCGAAGTACGCATCGAGTCGGCCACAGGCAACGAAACACAGATCGATTGCCGCGGCACCAAACCGGCGGATGTCGCGCACCTTCATCACCATGTCGGCTACGCGCTTTGCATGATGCTCGCGTTCGTGAATGCGGTAACTGAACCCCGTGCACACGAGCGCATCGGTGATGTCGCTGTTGTCTCGCACGGCGATGGGAAGGTCGTTGAGGGTGGCGCCTCCTCCGCGCGCTGCACTGAACATGTCGCCGAGCGCCGGCGCATACACAGCACCAGCCACTGGACCATTTTCATCTACAGCACCGATAGAGACAGCCCACAAGGGAAGATCAAAGTAAAAATTCGTGGTGCCATCGATTGGATCGATGTGCCACGTGATTCCGGAGGTACCAGTTTTCGATGCGCCCTCTTCTCCGACGATTGCATCGTCAGGGCGAAGTCGTGCAAGGCCCGTGGTGATGAGCACCTCGCTTGATTTGTCGTACTGCGTCACCATGTCGATGGGCGAGGATTTCGTCGTTGCTGCCAAGGGGCCACTCTTGCGGCCACGCAACGCAATGTCTCCGGCTTCTCGGGCAAGTGTTGCGGCAATGTCTCGCAGATCTTGGGCGAGTGCAGCAGAGGTTGTCATCGCGGATCCGAAATCTCGCGCCATTCGCCAAGCGCACGCAGAACAAGGACTGCAACAATCGCGGTGCCGCCAGCGGTGATGATGCTTCCGAAGAAAATTCCGAGTCCGAGTGGCAATCCACAGTTGCCCTCACACAGAACATCCACGAGTGCATAACCAATGGTTGCGCCCGCAAGTCCTCCGAGGAGGATGGACAGATAGGCAAGGATGCGGGCCCCAGACGAGGGAAGAGCGGAAAGGGAAACAGTCGGGTCTGGCACACAACCATCGTAGGCGCGGGACCGCACTCGGGTAGCGTCCGCATCAGTGTCTGCGCATCGTTCCATCCTTCATGTCGACATGGACGCCTTCTATGTGTCGGTCGAACTGCTTCGCCATCCCGAATTACGGGGACTGCCAGTGGTTGTCGGAGGAACGGCTGGTCGAGGCGTGGTGTCGGCAGCATCGTATGAGGCGCGACGATACGGAATCAGGTCGGCTATCTCTTCGGCCGTGGCCCGTAAATTGTGCCCCGATGCAGTTTTCATCGCCCCGGATATCTCGCACTACATCGAAGTAAGCCATCACTTGCACGAAGTGTTCGAGTCGTTCACACCACTCGTCGAGCAGATCTCGGTGGATGAAGCGTTTATGGATGTGACGGGTGCATCGATGTTGATGGGTAATGCGACACAGATTGCGTGGGCCTTACGCGAACGCGTGATGGCGGAAACACAATTGTCGTGCAGTGTCGGAATCGCGCCGAACAAGTTTCTTGCAAAGTTGGCTTCGGAATATGCAAAGCCCAAGGCATCGTTAGCGGGCATTGACCCCGGACATCAGGTATTCGAAGTGAAACCTGGCCACGAAATTGAGTTCCTGATGCCACTGCCTGTGCAGGCGTTGTGGGGAGTAGGGCCGGCAACGTTGCGCAAACTGGAGGCAATCGGGGTTCGCACCATTGAAGATCTGGCCGAACTCGATGTCGAGTTGGTGTGTTCGGCAGTGGGGGATGCGCATGGACGGCATCTTCATTCGCTTGCGCTCGGAATCGATGATCGGGTTGTTGAGCCTGAACGCATTGCAAAGTCGATTGGTCACGAAGAAACGTTCGCTGAAGACTTGGTGACACATGAGGATGTGCGGGTGCAATTGGTGCGGCTGTGTGATGCAGTCGCCAGACGAACACGCGAAGCAGGCGTTGCAGCCGGAACGCTCATGCTGAAACTGAAATTTTCTTCCTTCGATTCCGTCACTCGTTCGGTGACGCCGTCCATCGCCCTGACAACCGGGCCATCGATGGTTGCTGCTCTCGAGCCTCTACTTGCCTCTCTCGACTGCTCGCAAGGGGTGCGTCTCCTCGGAGTGCATGCGCAAAAACTCACCACCGAAACAGACGTTGTGCCCCGATTGTTTGACGAAGGCGGGGTCAGCCCCGAAGACATCGAGGAACAATGGCAGCCAGCGAGCAGGGCTGTGGATTCGATCGTGAGCAAGTTTGGTGCAGGTGTCATTGGGCCTGCCAGTGGCCTTGATCAGCGCCGACCCGGGGAAAATCCCTTTGGTCCAGTCCTCGATGATGGAGAAAAGGGACTTTAAACACGCCTTCGTGCATTGTGTTTGCCCTGTCGGAGTGAGACAATCAAGGGGTGCCACTGTCAGATGATGAACAAAGAATCCTTCGCGAGATTGAAGCAAATCTAATAACTGACGAAAAGTTTGCCCAAGCAGTCTCGTCGTCTGGGTTGTATCGCCACTCGGCTCGCCGCGTCTGGTGGTCATCAGTCGGAATGCTCGTGTGCCTCATTGCAGTCGTTGCCAGCCTGCAAATCCATTTTCTCGTTGCCTTTGGTGCATTCATCGCCATGCTCGGATGTGCGCTCATGATCGAACGTCAGTTGCGTCTGATCGGTCGCGCAGGTGTGCAGGATTTGGCTCAGACCATCCGCAAGCCACGGGTCAAGTTCCCCCGCGATTAAAGCCCTCAATGCCACTACTGTTATCGGTATGCGGTTGAGCGATATCACCAGAATTCTTGGAGTTGTCCTCGTTCGTCCCTCCTTGTGGGTCACCTCGATACGTCAACTGGGTCGTCTCGCACCAAGTGGCTGGTGGAAATCTGCACCCTTCCTTCCTGTTCCTCCCGCTGATTATCTGGAATTTCGCCTGGTCACCCAATATGGCGGTGGGCACGGAGCGATTCGACCAACGTTGGCGTCAGTCGATGTGGTCGACTATCTCGTGTGGTGCAAGCAATGGAACAGCAGTCGATGATGAGTGCCATCCCTCTTTTCTTTTCCCGGACCAGCAGGAGATAACGATGAGCCGCTCAGCGTCGTGTCTGGTCATCGCGCAATCTGCCTTGTTCTCGGAGACAAAGCCGAAGTCGTCGAAGATGACGGAACGTTTGTTCACTCGGAACGTCTATCCATGTCGGCCCCACTCGTGATTCGACTGCGTTATGTCGTCAAGGTGCCGTACAACAGACACGCATCAATGTCGCGACGCGCAGTGTTTGCACGCGACAATCATCGTTGTGGCTACTGCGGAAACACTGCCGACAGCATCGACCATGTCATGCCACGTTCGCGTGGCGGCACCAATGTGTGGGAAAACGTGATTGCTGCGTGCCGCGGT
>JBEAXB010000252.1:0-2589 GCA_041160045.1 Actinomycetota bacterium | reverse complement strand
GTGCGGCGATATGCCTCGAGCGTTGTGTCGAGAATCGAGCCTTGCTCGAAGATGCCGGCGTTGTTGACAAGAATGTCAATCTGTCCGAACGACTGCAATACATCGGCAACGACGGCCGACCAATCGGCTTCACTCGTGACATCGTGATGAATGAACACGCATGTGCCCGAGCCAGATGACAAGCGTTTCGCTGTCTCGGCTCCCACTGAATCAAGAACATCGGTGATCACCACCGTTGCACCATTGGCGACAAACAGTTCTGCTTCAGCGGCACCCATGCCACGTGCACCACCTGTGATTAGTGCGACTTTGCCTTCAAGACGTGAATTACTCATGACAAAGTTCTACTCCAAATGGTGATTAGTGAACGACCCCGGCTCGGTCGTCGGCTCGAATCTGAAGCAAAAGGCGTACTGCAACAACGAGCAAAAGTGTGGCAAAAAGGATGTTCGAGACGTTGTCAGCCATTCGAGCCGATATCCATCCACCCACCACTGCCGAAAGAATCCCGCCGAAGCCAAGCACTGAGGCTGCGCGAAGGTCGACATTTTTCTTCGATCGGTTTCGCAGCGTGCCCATGATCGACGTTGGGATAATGACCGCAACAGATGTTCCCTTGGCAACGGCTGCGGGCAATTGCAGCAACATCATCATCGCTGGAACCATGATGACTCCTCCACCGACTCCGAGAAGCCCGGCCAGAATTCCTGTGGCAACACCGATGGCAACCAGAGCAGCAATCGTGCCGATGGAAAGTACGTCACGCGCACTTGACGAGATCGGCATGAAAAGACGAACAGCGGTGACAACAAGAATCCCGACGAAGACGATGGCAAGCGTGCGATGCGGAAGAACGTGTAACAGGCGGGTGCCGAGAATTGCACCAGCAAGTGCACCCACGGCCAAACATGCGCCGACGCGCCAATCGACATGGTCATGAGACCAGTACGAGAACAGTGATGAAGCCGAAATGGGCAGCACTGCGGCAAGTGATGTGCCATGGGCAATTCGCTGATCCATTTTTGCCACCAACACAAGACCAGGGACAATGAGGATTCCTCCGCCGACTCCAAACATGCCCGACAAGAGCCCGGCGGCAAGCCCGACAAGCACAATCGTGGTCAGGCTTGCTGAATGACCGCCTGAACTATTTTCTGTTTGATCGCTTGACGGAGAATTCACGTTTCAAATGCTCTCACATTTGGAATAGTTCCGTATCTTTCTACGAATGCGCTTCAGAATCGCTGTTCTTCCCCTCGTGGTGGCCACGCTCATCCTTCCTGCCTGCTCGCGATTCACGACGACAACCAGTACTTCCATCATTGCGGTCGACGACCTGATTCGTCAGATTTCTTCGCATTGCACAGATCTTGATGCACCTGAACTTGGAGATGGCAAATTGTGTATCGACAACGGCTTTCGCGTTTCAGCAGATGATTTTTCGTTTGCTAACTGGGGTCGCTCTCCACGAGCAGATGCCAACGTCACCGTGCAGACCTTGATTGATCTCTTTGGTCACAGTGCAGTGTGCATTTCCGGGCCCGAATCAGAATGCGTGCTGCGGCCATCAACAACGCAAAAGCTTGAGGAATGGAACAATGCATTGGCAGGGGGTCGATGCGAAGGATTGTCGACCTTGAGCACACGCTTTTTTCTCAAACTCGACAGTCCAGCATCATTTCGCGCAACTGCATCACGAGTTGCAGACCTCAAGCGCGATGACGAGGATCTCGATTCATCGATTGTGTACTGGTGGGCAACCCAGTTTCTAAAAGAGGTTGCCGATCGTGCGGCCGCATCTCGGACACAGTCACCACTCCAATTGGTCGACAACCTCATTCAGGGACTTGCAAATGGCATCGGATACACGGCTGGTTTGTACTACGGGTCATCTGGGCATTCAGTGACACCGTTCGCAGTCACCCGACGCGGGACCAACTTCGTTATTCATGTGTACGACAACAACTCCCCTGGCACACGCCGTGAACTGTTGGTGAGCGGCGCAGACAACACATGGACATATGAATCGGCAAGCACGAGTCCGAGCGGAAGTTCCGCAACGTGGTCTGGTGGCATCGGAACACTGGAACTGACTCCGATGTCATCGCGGCAGGGACCATTCGAATGCACATTTTGTTCCGCTGTACGCGAGAGCAACCCAACAGTAATCACACTTGCATCACGCGATCCGCAGGCTGCCGGCTACATCTTTTTGACCACCCGCGATGGCCGGCGCATTGAAGCATCAGCGACATCCGTTCTCAATGAAATTGATGGCGCCGAATACACGGTCAGCAAGGGCAACACCGGAGGACTTGTCAGCATCACGGTTCCTAGTTCCATTTCCGAATTCGATGTTGAAATCCGTCGTGGCTCTTCCGTTGTACCCGCCGGCGATGTCGTGGTCAACATTCGACGCCCATCGATGCCTTCCATTCAGGTGTCGGGCAATCTGGCGCACACCGTGATTGGAAATGAGAAATTGACGAAGTCGCTTCTTGCGGTACGAACAGAGGGAACATCAGTGAGTGCACCATCCGACAACAGTGCGCGCATCAGCATCGCTGCAGGCACTGTACTCACTCGCAC
>JBEAXB010000251.1:0-5333 GCA_041160045.1 Actinomycetota bacterium | reverse complement strand
ACAGTGGGCAGTACAACCACCACACTTTCGTATTCCGAACCCTGGCTCTTGTGAATCGTGAGGGCGTGAACAGTTTCCACGTACGGCAAACGTGCGATGGAAATATCGATTGGGTCGTCGGGTGAGCCGAAGAATGCGCGACGTTCACCGTTGACCATGCATACAACGCCAACATCACCGTTCGCCAAATTGAGGGCGGCGTCGTTGCGCGTGACAAGGATGGGGCGACCTGCGTACCAGGTGTGTGCTGCGCTCTGCGCCAATTGGGTTTCGATTGCGGTGTTCCATTCGCGAACCCCCAGTTGCCCAGCTCGTGTTGCAGACAGAACCTGCATCTGTGCTTTGAGCGTCAAGGCCTTCACGACATCGCCCTCGAGTGCTGCATTAACCATGCTGTGGGCGTGGGCGGCAACTGCGGTGCCAAGTGCTGCCAATGCATCGCGATTGGCAAGAGGATCAATCCAGCTGAAGCCTTCGCCACCTTCATGCAACAGTGCGAGCGCCTTTGCGACATCGCCATCGCGAACAGCGGCGGCAAACATGGCAATGGTGGAATCTGATTTGAAGCGGTGTTGTTCGGTGAGCAATGTGCGCACTGCATGCAACGGTTGTGACGCTGATTGCGCACCGAGTGCGATGTCGGCGAGCACTGTTCCGGCTTCCACGCTCGCAAGCTGATCGGGGTCGCCCACCAGCCACAATTCGGCATCGGGATGCAAGGCAGCAGTCAGTCGTGCCATTGCAGACAACGACATCATCGACGTTTCATCGACAATGACAAGTTTGTACGGCAGATGATTGCTTGCGTTGTAGCGATATCGCGGTGACGCAGATGGCGAATAGCCAAGCAACTTGTGCGCCGTGAGCGACGGGGCCAGATCGAGTGCAGCCTTCAGTGCTTCGCTCGCGCCTTTGTCGGCGAGTCGACGCTCGAGCACCCGCTTCAAATGGCGCGATGCCTTGCCGGTGGGAGCACACAATGCAATCGATGGGATTGCGTCGTCTGCGAGCCCCACCAATCGTTCGGCAACAAGAGTGGTCTTGCCGGTTCCGGGGCCACCGAGGATGATGCGTAATTGCTGGGCGGGGTTCGTGAGCAAACGAGTTGCCACAGCACACTCTTCGGCAAACACGCGGGCCAGATACAAACGATTTCCATCGAGCACCAATGGACGACGCGGTGTGGCATCAACAGATTCAGGGGTGCACACGAGGTCTGCATGCAGTGTCAGCTCGGTCTTCCATGCCTGCGCATCAAGATTCCATTCGATGCCCGAGCCGCTGCTTGGTCCCCATTGCCCGATGTCAGCCAAGTCGACGCAGGAGTGACCATCACGGGCAGAGCGGATGGCAAGTGCAAGTGCAAGCCACATGACAATAGAACGCTCGTGGGTGGGTGATGCGAGAGACATGATGATGCGAGCACCTTCGATGTCGGCAATCGACACCACATCGGCATCTGCGTAGACCTGCATGCCCTCAGGAACATTGAGATACACACCACTCACAACGTGACTCCTGCCATCAAATCGGACAATCGTTGCCACAAACCGCTCGGTGCTTCCCATGTAAAGACGCCCCGCACATTGCCGTGCTCGTCGACTGGCGTGTCGGGGCCAACCATTGCACGGATGAAGAAATACGCAATGCCGCCAATGGATGCATCGGGATCAAGATGTGGCGCGCGCCAGCGTAGGAAACGATGTACGGCAGCTCCGTAAATGAGTGCCTGCAACGGGTAATGGTGATGCATCATTTCGGTGCACATGCGATCTGTGGTGTAACCATCGATGACGCGGGCATCGCCATCGCGATCGAGCCGATTGCTCTTGTAGTCGGTGATGTACAGACGTGGTTCGTTTCCATTGGTGCTGATGCGCAACAAAGCGTCGATGGAACCGTTGATGAGGCCTGCCAGTGGGATATTGAATGAGTTGTGCGAGAGCTGTTGGGCATACGGCTTCAAGATGTCGGTGTCGCTGATCATGCTGTTGAGCACCTGGCCGATCTGTTGCACGGTGACACCGGCATTGAGATGTGCGAGTGACATTTCAAAGGACAATTCGGCAAGTCGGTTGTGAGCCCCAACCGATATCAGGGTGTTAGCGCCAAGTGCTGCACCGAACGGTGTGGACAATGAAGCAATGACCCCGTCGATGATTGATTGGCGATGTGCGCTGCGGAGCCTGCCACCAACGAATCGGTCGACGGCGTCGGAGACGTGTTCGATGAGCGATGGATGACCTGGGTCGATTGCTTCGTAGACGGAGTGCAATGTCTTTCCGACACATAGAGGGAACACCCAATGGAACGGATGCATCGGTGTAACCAATGAAGTGCTCGAACATTGCGGGGCCTTCATCGCCGCCAGCGACAATGTCTCCGCCACGCTCGACATTGCCGGCGTGCACCGTGGTGATCCCGGTGAAAGAAGTGCGCATGTAAGTCTGTTGCACAGATTCGGGCATCGGAGCCACATCGAGTTGTTCGTTGTCGGCTTTTGATCGAACTGGTGGCGAGTACTGCTGTGCCTGAGGCAAGTCGGCCGAGGAAACGACATGAACATAGGCCGATTGCCCTGCCAATGCATTGGAATCAGTGCGTGTTTCGATGATGGAGCCAGCAATCTCGGTTGAGCGCATGATGCTCACATGATGCTTCGCACGGGTGATGGCGACATACAACAAACGGGAATGCTCATCGCAGGCTTCTTCTAGTTGTCGTTGTGCACTGATGGGAGATTGCACATCGGCGACCCATCCGACATCGATAATGCGACCAACGATGTCTTTGCTGTCTTCGCTGCGCAACCTGTACACAGGAATCTGACTTCCAGCCATCGGAATCTCGGGCTTCCACAGATCGGCAACCACCACAACGGGGAACTCGAGCCCCTTCGCCACATGGATGGTCATGATCTGCACTGCGTCTGAGTCACTTTCGACGCGGCGGCTCACAATTTCTGATGTGGAGTCGACATGCTGCAGTTGCCCCAGCGCCTCGAGTGCATCTGCGGGTGATGTGCCATCACCCAATGTTTGGACATGCAACAAGTCGGCGATGTGGGAAAAGTCGGTGAGTCGGCGTTGGCCGGCGGCACCCATGGAAAGATTTGTGACACGAGCTGCGTCGGACAACACTTCGGTGACGAGAGCCGCCACACCATTGCGACGCAAAATGCCAGCCCAGGTTGACAACATGTCTTGGGTTTTTTCGATGAAGGCATCATCCATTAAGTCGGGTGACGTTGCCGACACACCAAAGATTGGGGTGAGCAGAATGTGCCTGGTACGACCAGCATCGGAGATTCGCTCGAGCGACTTCAACAAAATACGCCAGTGTTCGGCGGTTTCACTATCCATCACGGAAGCAGTGCCAGTGCTGACAGCGGGAATATCGAGTCGGCGCAATTCATTTTCGATCTGGCGCCCAACTCCACCGGACTTGACGAGCACCACGATGTCCTTTGGCCGAAGATCTGATCCGTCGATGGTGATTTTTGCATTGAGCAACTGGGCAACACGCTGTGCAGACACCTTGGTGAGCAATACCTGCTCGGTGGCACCTTCAACATTGACGATTTCGACTGGCGTGATTCCACTGATAAGTGATTGCGCATTAGCCACGGGAGCACTCACGGGAACATACGAAATGCCGTCTCCGAATTGGGCAGACTCAAAAAGCGCATTGACGCCATCGAGGACCGGTTGGTCGGATCTGTAGTTGGTGCTGAGGGTGCGCACGTCTCCAAGATCGCGCTCAGAGCGGTAGGCATCAATATCGGCTCCGCGGAACTTGTAAATCGACTGCTTCGGATCACCGACTGCAACGAGGACACCTGTGTGCGCATCGGAACCCATCGGCAAGATGGAGCGAAAGATTGCCCACTGTTGAGCGTCGGTATCTTGTGCTTCGTCCACGATGATGAAGCGGTAGCGCTTGCGGAACTCGCGAACAGCGGTCTCACTGGTGGGCGACATCAGAATCTCGCGGGCGCGACGAACCATGTCGTCGAATGACGGAGAATCCGCGGAACGCTCGCGCACCAGATCGCGGCAACGGATGATGAGTTCTTTGACCCGTTCGACATGGGCCGTTTGCTCTGCATCGGAACCATCGACATCGCACCACAATTCGGTGAGCGGTTCGGCAACAGCAACTGCAACTGCCTTGCGCATCTTTGCTTCGTTGAGAAGTGGCAAGGTATTTGCTTCTGAGACAAGCACATCGTTGACCACTTCGGCAATGACCCGAGCCTGTTGATCTTCTCCGGGCTTACCCACTTTTTCACCGGCAAGGGCAAGCACCTTGCTGCAGATGGAATGAATGGTGGCGATGGTTGCCGTGTCGTATTCGACGACTGCCCTGTTCAGATTACGGATTCGTCGTTGACGCTCTGCGTTGTCTGCATGATGCAACAGGACATACACAGCATCGGTTGCGCTGCCACTCGAATCGGAGAGTTCCTTGGCCAAGGTGACAAGTCGGCGACGCACACGGTCGCGCAGTTCGGCCGCAGCATTCTTGGTGAAAGTGGTGACAAGAATCTGGGCGATGCGGACATCATCGTTCAGCGCCACTTCGCGGGCGATCAGTGCGGCAATGGAAAATGTCTTGCCGGTGCCGGCGCTTGCCTCGACGAACATGCCGTTCGTGAGAATTTCTGTTGCGATATCGAGCTCGGGATTGTTGTTGTGCGCGCTCATACGAAGACGTACCTCTGTTGTGCCCGAGAATTATCGGGGGGCTTGATGGATCCGCGTAACTTCTCAAGTACGGGCAACGCATTGACAAGCGAAACAAAGAACGAACGTTCGATGCCCTTGGCGGGATACACGACATTGAAATCAGGCCCTGGCCCGTAGATCAGGCACTCGTTTGAAGCCGGATACGCATCGGCCTTGACGCGAGTGGCGAAGGCCTTGCGGGCGCCTTCTTCATCATCATCTAGTTTCATTGCAGCATCGCCGAACATCGGTAACGGAACCGACTCTGCCTGCGCCATCAGTTCGATCAGGTTTTCGAGGCGATCGATTGCATCGGACTGATCGATGTCGGGGCCGAGTTCAACGAACCACGCCTGGCACTTATCTTTTTCCTTGCCGTGCAGTCCGATATTGACCGTGCCTTCGAAGAAGTATCCGCTTGCAGCAAGGAACAGCAGGTTGAGTGCCGCCTCTTCATTGTCGATCTTCTTGAATCCGGCCCTGGTGAACGGATGCATCGCTACGTATCCGTCTGGTGATCGATACAACACGATGGAGCCAGAGATGGTTCCGTATTTTGTATCGATGTCGATGTCGAATGTCTCGGGGACAGACAAATTGATATTC
>JBEAXB010000250.1:0-2599 GCA_041160045.1 Actinomycetota bacterium | reverse complement strand
CCCCATTGCTAACCAGAGAGATGATGAAACAATGACCACATATAGCCCAGACCAATGCGACGTCAGCGTTGTTCTTCCGATTTACAACGAAAAGGGACACCTTCGCGCCGAGATCGACCGCATCCGTGAAGCCCTCGAGGCATCGACGTATTCCTTCGAGATCATCGTGGTGGACGATGGTTCGAGCGATGGTTCCGAGACCGAACTGCAGACCATACCCGGCATCACTCTGATTCGTCATCGCCATAACTCTGGCAGTGGGGCTGCGCGCCGCACAGGTACCACCGCAGCACGTGGTCGTGTCGTGGTGTGGACCGACGTGGACATGACGTATCCGAACAATCTCATCCCGGAGTTGGTCGATGCGATGGAAGGCGTCGACCATATTGTCGGCTGGCGTCAGACCGAAGAGGGCACGCTCAAGCTTTTGCGTACACCAGCCAAATGGATCATTCGTAAATTGGCGAGCTACCTTTCCGAAACAGACATCAAGGATCTCAACTCAGGTTTGCGTGCATTTCGTCGTGATGTCGCCATGCAGTACGTGCACGAACTGCCGAAGGGTTTTTCCTGCGTCACCACTCTCACGATGTCGTTCCTCGGCAACGGATACAAGATTGCCTTCTTTCCCATCGAGTATTTCCCGCGCGCTGGTACCTCAAAGTTCCATTGGTTGAAGGACACGCGTCGTTACATCCTTCAGGTGTTGCGAATGACATTGTCGTACAACCCTCTCAAGGTGTTTCTACCAGTGGGACTCACGCTGCTTGGTCTCGGATTTGTCAAGCTTGGTATCGATTGGGCTGGCAGGGATTTCAAACTCGCAGCGAACACTCTGCTCGTTTTCTTTGCGGCCCTGCAGGTGATCACCATCGGTTTGTTGGCAGACCTCGTCGTACGAGCCACAAAGTCACCCACCGCAGTTCCTGCGGCCTGATTCACAAAAGGTGAAGCAACCTGTGCGCATCGCAATTGTTGGGGCTGCGCTGTCGGCAAATAAGGGTGCAGCCGCGATGCTCGAGACCGTCATCGCTCGTATGCCCGATGTGGTGGGCGAGTGCCGCTTCGACATCCTCACCACCTATCCCGAGGCTGACGCGCAACGAGCGCCAATCGGGAGCGATGTTCGCATCGTCGGGTTGCAGCCTCTTCGTTTGGCGTTGGTCGAGTTTCCTATTGCGTGCCTAGTGTTTGTTGCCCGTGTTCTTCGGTTGCCCACCTTTTGGGTGCGCAGTCGCGGGTGCAGGTCGATGCTTGACTCGGATGTTGTTGTCGATGTGGCGGGAATCAGTTTTGCCGATGGTCGTGGTATCGCAATTCTCGGGTACAACGTGTTGATGACAGGTGTTCCGTTGTTGCTCGGTGTTCCTACGGTGAAAGCGGCGCAAGCCATGGGCCCGTTTAAGACTCTGCCCACCAAAATTGCAGCCAAATTGGTTCTGCCTCATCTGGCATCCATTTGTGCACGTGGTGCCCGCACCCGTGAGCATCTTGATTCCTTGCGTCTCACCAATGTTGTCGATGTCGCAGACCTTGCTTTTTCGTTATCTGAGGCCGCCGAATTACCGTCGGTTGTGGCCGCAAGCATTCGCGCAGCTGGTGACGATTTCATTGTGGTCATGCCGAGTGCAGTCGTTAGAGGAATTTACGAATCGCAGGGCGGCAACTATGTTGAGGCTGTTGCCTCCCTTGTGAGTGAAATTCGTATCGCCACCGGAAAAGGTGTGGTGATTGCTCCTCATTCATACCGTGTCGGAATGCCCGAAGGTCGGATGAATGATGGGCCAGTATGCCGTGAGGTGTCAACCGCGTGCACAGCCGATCCAATGGTCGTGGGCGTCGATGCCGACCTCACGGCTGGCGAGCTTCGCAAGTTAGTGTCGATGGGCTCTGTGCTCGTCACATCGCGCTTTCACGCAATGATTTCTGGTTTGGCAACGTGCACGCCAACTGTCGTCGTCGGTTGGAGTCATAAATACAAAGAAGTGCTCGATGATTTTGGTTTGGCGCAATACGGAATGGATTCAACCGAGTTGAACAATCCGCAGAAGTTGGGTCGAGTCGTGGGCGACGTTCTTGCCAGTCGCGAACAAATTGCACATCAGATTCGTGATGCACTGCCCGCAGTACAGGAACGGTCCATGAAGAATTTTGCCTTGATTGCTGCTGCGGTGAAAGCATGAACGTGACCCACGACCTGTCCGGAGTCATCGCCTCGGGTATGTGTATCGGCTGTGGAGCCTGCGAGATGGCGGATACCTCGGTGCGGGTGGAGTTGAACCCAACAAAACTCATCTATGAACCACAGACGCCCGGATCACAGGCAGCTGCAGATGTGTGCCCAGCTGTCGCAGTTGATTACGAAGGTTTACAGAACTACTTGTTTCCTGGCGAGAAGATCGGCCCGTACGGCGTCGTGCGGTCTGTTCATTTGTCGCAAAGTACAAACTCCGACAGAAACATGCGGGCCAGTTCTGGTGGCCTCATCAAGGAAGTTCTTCGCAACCTCCTGTCGTCGCACGATATCGATGGGGTGATTGCCCTCGACCATGTGGGAGGGATTGATTTTGCTGCTCGACTCGTGCGCACGCCCGAAGAT
>JBEAXB010000249.1:0-3157 GCA_041160045.1 Actinomycetota bacterium | reverse complement strand
CATCACACTGGTCGGCAGTCAGCGCCATCGGCTTTTCGAGCACAACATGAATGCCCCGCGTGAGCGATTCTTTAGCCCATTGAAAATGGCTATTAGGCGGAGTCGAAATCACGACCAAGTCGAGAAGCCCCGAGTCGAGCATTTCGGTGGCATCACCAAACGCGGTTGCCTGTGGCGCAAGCTGCAGGGCTGCAGCCACCCGGTCTGGGTTCGTGTCGCACACGGCGGTCAGTTCGAGGCCGGCTGTGTTTTGTACGGCGAGATTGTGTTCATGTCCGATTGCACCATAAGCAAGAAGCCCGACGCGAATAGTGCTGTTTGTCATTGCTTTCGACATTACTTCCCACCCCGCATGAGCCACGAAATTGGCGGTGCTTTTGAGTGCCAATGAGACCAATGGCACCCCCATCACAGGGCCTGCCCTCGGTTGTCTGGATGAAACCCCGTTGAAGTAGGTTCCCATCATCATGAGTAACACCGTCGAGCAGTTGACCCTGAACAAAGTTCTCCCATTGCGAGTGGAGGTGTTACGCAAGGGAACCCCCACGGCCTCAAGTCGTTGCAACGTCCACCTGGTTCGACAAACTTTGTCCTTTACAAGACGATGTGCCCGCTGTACAGCTCAAAGGAATGGCAGTGTCAGAGAGACTTCATGGCGAGGGTCTTGGCGAGCAATTGATCGCAGCCGGAATAGCGCTTGCAGCGGATCGCGGAGCAACACTCGTGTGGGCAAGAGCACGTGATTCAGCACTCGGGTTCTACATCAAATGCTCGTTTGCTTCAGTCGGCGACGGTTTCATCGACGAGCCGACCGGGTTGCCTCACCACATCGTGATTCGGCGCCTCTAGTCGGTGACAACAACCTCAGACTTGAACAACAAGGTCTGATTGGGCTGTGGTTCCACTCGTGCTTCCATCTGCCATGTTCCTGCAAACGGAAACTGCACGACTCCGCTCCAATGATTGGGAGCAATCACAATCAGCGTTGCCGGAATCGGCGGAATGTCACGCGACGGAAGTGAGAACCGAACGGTGGCAGATACGACCGGGGACAATGATCCACCTGGAGGCGTGAGAATCACATGCACTTCCGACGGACCTACTTTTGTTGGTGTCACAAGCAAGTCGGCGACAATGCCCCCCTGCACGAGCGTGGCACTGAACGTGGTCGATTGAGATGAAGCAGCATTCGGTGGACTGGAAACAAGAAACGATGTGACCGCAAGAACAACAACCACGACTGCCGATTCCCATTTGATCAGCCGACCAATCGAAGACGTGGCCCCTTTTGTAATTCGAGCGCGTCCGGCGGTTCCGAGTGCAATGATCACCAAAACCAGAGCAGTTTTTACAATCAGATATTTCCCATAACTGGAATCAGTGATGCCCCGAATTCCGCCAAGAAGATGCAGACCCTGCACTACCCCAGTGACAACCGTGATGGGCATTGTCCATGTGGCCATTCGCGAAAAACGAACCGCAATCATGGACGTATCGTTCTGCTTCGTCAGGACCGCCAGGCACAACAACGCCCCGACCCACAGTGAAATTGCTGCGTAGTGGACAACATCAACTGCGATGAATACCACTGGGAGTGATCCGGCGCTCGGATGCCCACTCGTGGAAAATGTCAGAAGCGTGATGAGCGACGTGATCACGACCAGGTTCTGCCACCACGCCCGAGCACGCATCGGTAGGAAAATAATTGCAGCACCCCATGCAACAACACAAATGAGTCGAATGAGCAAGGCAATTCCGAGGCGTTGTTGCACGACATCTGCAATCAATGTCGCGTCGAAGATCGAACCCCACGATGATCCTTCAATAATCGGCCCCTGGAGCAGCAGGATTCCAATTGAAGACAAGGACAAAGCGACAACAGCGGTCTTCAGGATGAAAGCTGCGCTCGGCAGATCAAGGAATGCCGTGCCCCAAGTGAGCGACATGAAACCAATCAGCATGATGACAGCGAGAAATCCGACGAAGCGCATGAAGGCCATCGGCTTATCGAGACTGGATGACGCACCAATTCCGGCCACGACCTTCGACAACAACACATCTGCCGTCCCGGATGTGGATTCCCCGATTTCAAAAGGGAATGCACCAGTCGCAGGATGGCCATCGGCACTCACCACGCGCCAGACAACGACATAGACACCATCTTCAAGTGACGGCAGTGCTGCCGTGACGACCGACGTATCAGAGGCCGACCGAACCAGATTGTCGATATCCAATTCCTTTTGATCAGCATTGAACAAACGGATATCGCCGAGTGTCGCCTCGACTCTTTCATTGAAGTCAAGGCGAATTTCCTGTGGCGACTCAGGCAACACACTGGATGGTGCTGGGCTCGACGAATCAAGAATCGCATGTGCATTCGCGATTCCCGGAGACATCAGGGCCCCGAAAAAAACCACCGCGCAGACAGCAGCGACACCACGTCGTATTTTCTTCACAGTCATAAACCCGGCCCCTGTGGAAGACCCTCGACTTCAACGCGCTGCAACAGCCATGCAAGACGATGCTTGTCGTTGAGAGCCAATGCAGCCTGCGGAATCAGAGTGAGTCCGATTCCGTGGGTTGCAGCCCATGCCATGCGCTGACGCTCGAGTTCTTGCCGCACGTAAAAATCTGGCCATTGCTCGTAGTTGATTCCGACATTCATGTCGGTGAGATGCACCACCACTTCACGCCAGCGCATAAAGGGAAGCTCGTGCATGGATAACACCGCACCCGACGCGGTAATTCCTGTGCCATTCCAGGTGTCGTATGTGGCTCCGGCCCATGCGCCTTCGAGCGAATACACCGCGCGTCGCAGTTCTTTCACCGCAAACTCATCTGTCCATTCGGCTGACGATTCAATCGCGGCTGCGCGTCCTGTCGCGCCGCCCACATATTGCTCGCCCACTTCGCCACGCCCAGCACACGACAACAGATGCATATGGCTTTGCGCGTTAAGTGCAAGGTGAGCAACCACTTGGCGTACGGACCACCCAGGAAGCAACGAATCGGCAGCAAACTGTTCGGTGGTCAACGTATCGACAGTCTCAAGAAGCAGTTGATGACTCGCTGCGCACCCTTCGATGCACGCATCCAAATTTCTTGCATCAAGATCACGTGGCATATCTATGACCGTACTACGACACCACTTTTAGAC